>JAJAYX010000742.1 GCA_026785985.1 Rudanella sp.
ACCTCGACATGACCAATGACCCCAGTGGTATCAACGCTTTTGGCCGCGACGATATGGTGGCGTTTTTCAAGACTGTGGGCGAGACCATCCAGCAAGTTGACCCAACGTTTAAGAATCAAATAAATAATCAGGCCGGTCTTCACTCTGACCATCAGCCGTTTATGATCGAGGGTGTTCCGGTGGCGGGCATGAGCGGCCACCTAACTAAAGACGTTCTCGATTGCTACCATGCCAACTGCGACCGCATCAACCTCGTGAACCGCGATCAAATGCAAAACACCGTTCGCTACACGGCAATGGTGCTCTATGCTCTTGCTGACGCTGAAACTATTCCAACCCGCCGGCTCGACGATACCAAAACCCGTGATTACCTCGTGGCCCAAGGCCTCAGAACACCCTTGCAGATTGCCAACGAATGGCGGTGGAAGGAGTAAGAACTGATGTCAAGTTTCTTCGATGGCTTCATTGTTTCGGTGTTTCGGTTTCAGCACTGTTTTTGAAACCTGAAACAGTGTAGCTTTGAAGCCTGAAACCAGTAACTTGTATCATCATGCTTGCCAAAACCTTCGGCGCGGCTGTCTATGGCGTTAACGCCAGTTTGATTACCATTGAAGTCGTTGTTACCCAAGGCTTGGGCTTTAATTTGGTTGGCCTGCCCGACAGTGCCGTGAAGGAAAGCGAACACCGGGTTGAGGCCTCGCTGAAATGTTCGGGGTTTAAAATGCCCCGGCAGAAAATTGTGGTCAATTTGGCCCCCGCCGACATCCGTAAAGAAGGTTCGTCCTACGATTTGCCTATTGCTCTCTGTGTGTTGCAGTCATCGGAGCAGATAACTACGCAGAAAAATCTGAGCGATTATATAATTATGGGCGAACTGTCCTTAGACGGGCGATTGCGACCCATCAAAGGAGTGTTACCCATTGCCATCGAAGCCCGCAAACAGGGCTACAAAGGCTTCGTGCTCCCCGCCGAAAACGCCCACGAAGCCGCCATCGTAAACAGTCTCGATATAATTGGGGTGGAGACGATACAACAGGCTATTGAGTTTTTTGAGGGTAAACTCGATATTATCCCCCTCACCATCGACACCCGCGATTTGTTTTATGATACGCTCAATACTTACGATGTCGATTTTTCGCACGTTCAGGGACAGGAGAACATCAAACGGGCACTGGAAATTGCCGCTGCTGGGGGGCATAACGTAATTATGATTGGCCCTCCGGGTGCCGGCAAAACCATGCTAGCCAAGCGGCTCCCCACCATTTTGCCGCCTATGACGCTGCAGGAAGCGCTGGAGACAACAAAAATTCATTCGGTAGCAGGAAAGCTTGGCCAACGAGCATCGCTGATTGCACAACGTCCCTACAGATCACCGCACCACACTATTTCAGATGCGGCATTGGTCGGTGGAGGGAGTTTTCCGCAACCGGGCGAAATATCACTCTCGCACAATGGGGTGTTGTTTCTGGATGAATTACCGGAGTTTAAACGGTCGGCCCTGGAAGTGATGAGGCAACCACTCGAAGAACGCCAGGTGAGCATTTCGCGGGCCAAATGGGCGGTGGAATTTCCTGCCAATTTCATGCTTATTGCCAGCATGAACCCCTGCCCCTGTGGCTACTATAACCACCCCGACAAAGAGTGCGTGTGTGGGCCGGGCGTGGTGCAACGCTACCTCAACAAAGTCAGTGGCCCCCTGCTCGACCGTATCGACCTGCACGTGGAGGTTACGCCGGTTTCGTTCGACCAGATGACTGCCAACCGGCCTGCCGAAACGAGCGAGGCTATTCGTGCCCGCGTGATCATTGCCCGCGATATACAGACGGCCCGCTTTACCGATGCCGAGGGGGTATATTCCAACGCGATGATGCCTTCGCAAGTGGTCAAAAATGTGTGTATCATCAGCGATGCAGGCCGCATGTTACTCAAAACAGCTATGGAGCGGCTTGGCCTCTCAGCCCGCGCCTACGACCGTATCCTGAAAGTGTCGCGCACCATTGCTGATCTGGCGGAATCCGAAGAGATCAAAATTGAACACCTCGCCGAAGCTATTCAATACCGGAGTCTGGATCGGGAAAACTGGGCAGGGTGAGGGAGAAGCCATAAAAGCTGAAGCTGAGCGAGGAAACATCGGCAGGTTTCGGGGAATATGCCTGTAAAAAGCCGTATATTGCCCCTGACAACCTGTGGATACCTTCCGTTATTGCCTGCCTGATGAGACTTATTGCCAAGAAAGATACCGCCAACCCTACACACCCGAACCTGGGATTCATCAGACCTCTCTACCGACTGAATGAAGGGCGTTGGCAAACCGTTTTACCCGCTCAATTTCCGAACCCCGGTAAGGTTTTTGTGACGGCTGAGTATAACGAGATTCATGCCATTTACCAGCCCGATGAACTGTTTTTTGCTGATTTTTCGGTCAATAATCAGAACTATACCACCACCAATCCCTTTAGTTGTCAGTACGTTACCACGTTTCAACAGACTCGACAGCCTGAACCCCATGAGCTTTGCCCCATTATGCCGCGAGCGTTCGATCCGGCCGGGCAACCCCTGTTGCACACAGCCTACGAAACACCGCTGACCTACGTTTTTTTAAAAGCAGACACCGATGCCATTGGTCCATTTCAGGCCATTTTTGAGCGCGACCTACCCGACGACCGCAAAGAGTTTCGGCTGGCTGCCGTGCCCGCTGCCGAACTCGACCAGCCAACGGGTTACGACGGTTGTGTCTATCGGTTTCGGCGGGCAGATTATATCTCGTTGCTGCTTTCGGTCGATAACATGGAATACATACGTGATGTGCGCGATTTGCTGGAAAGCAACGCCCCCCGCGAACCCATTTATTTTGGCGAAACCGACGATATTCTCCGCTGGGCCAAGCGCGTGGTGCGCCCCACCGAACGCCGGGAGTTCTGGGAGCGGGCCGAGCAACTGTTTGGGTCTGTTCCTGCCACGTCCGATATCCTTGAGCAACAGAAACTGACTCGTCTGCGCGAATTACTCACCCAGGGGCGCGGCTGGTTCAACGAGCGGCTGCCGGAGTTTATCGGTAATTTTCTGTCGGAACATCCGCTGGGACAACAGGCTCTAGGTCAGTACCTTAAAACCAACGAAGGGCGGTTATTTCGGCTTCCCGAAAAAAGTGGAACGGTTGTTGGCAAGCACAAAATCAATGGGGCTGTTACCGCCGACACCGTCGAAACCTACCTGACTTTTGTAGGCGACTATATGGCCGGGTATGGGCGCCCCCTCGACCGGGCCGATTTGATTCACTATATCGTGACGCTGCACCAGAATTTTCTGACGGTGGTGGCGGGCCTGCCCGGTGTGGGTAAAACATCCCTGATTACCTTGTTGGCCCGTGCATCGGGCCTGCACGATCGGTTTCTGGCCGTGTCGGTGGCGCGGGGTTGGGTATCCTCCCGCGATTTGGTGGGGTATCATAACCCGCTGTCGGGGCAGTTTCAACCCGCCCGAACGGGTTTGTATAGGGCGTTGCGGCAATGTAGCGACGAATATAAAAACCAGGCTGCCCGAGCCTACTGGGTGTTGTTAGACGCAGCCAACCTAAGCCAAATGGAACATTACTGGTCTGATTTTGTGCGCCTTAGCGATCCTGAAACAGCCCGCGTTCTTCGCCTGAGCGAACAAACAGACGTACTGACTATTGGACAGGGGCTTCGGTTTATGGCAACCATCAACTACGACCATACCACCGAGCCGCTCTCGCCCAGGCTTATTGACCGGGCCGCCATTATCCGGTTGCGCCCGCTGTCGGGGACAGAGCTTGCCATCGGAAAAGACAGCCTGCCACCGCTGCCACCTACCCCGCCCGACGCACCCTACCTGACCGTAGCCCGGCGCGACCGCTGGTTCGGCAATACCAACGACACCCGCCATTTGCTGTCCGACGAAGAGAACATGCTGAGTCAATTACGGCAGGTTTTAGATGATGAACGGGCCGATTGGGGAATGCCGCTGTTGCTGAGTCCGCGCAAACAAAAGGCCATTGTGGAGCATACGGCCACCCTCCGGCGGTTGCTGGGCGACGAAGTTGCCTACCCGCTGCTGGCGCTCGACTATGCCGTGGGACTGCACTTGTTGCCCCTGTTGTCGGGGCGGGGCGAAGGCTTTGGCAAGCGGCTCAACGAGGTTCACGACCGCATGGGACGCACGTTGCCCATGTCGGCGCAGACCCTCCAACGGCTCATCCGGCTCGGTCAGCAGCAATATCATCAGTACAATTTCTTTGTCTGAGCAGCCTATGCGTCTGATTGTTGTTACCCAACCATCGGCTGAGGAGCCTCTGAGTGCCACCGCACTGGAATCCGACGCACCCCCGCTTCGACTCCCCGAAACGGCGTATTTGAGCCTGTTGCTGCATTATCCCAGTGGAAAATCCACCGATGGCATTTTGGTGGGTGAAGAATGGTGGCCACTCGAACCACTGGCACCGGGCTGGTGGATAGCCCGCGATCAGCTTACGGATGAAAGCGTGCGGGTTCGGTTCGAGGATGTGGCTAAAGACGCGCCCTTACTGACCCTGCGGCCTTCGTTTCGGAATCGATTCGGGCAGTGCCGGTTGAGTTTTCCGGCTGACGATGGCCCGCCGATTTTACTCGGAATGCTTCAGATTTCGACTTCCAAAGCCAGCGAAGAACAACTCAGCCGGATGCTTACGTACCTCTGGGAACGGCAATCGAACTGGTTCGACGGCCAATCGCGAGTGGGTATCGACTATCTGTTACCGCCCGATTCGATGCTGGGTACACTGGCCCGGCTCCGCGCCGATTTGCTGTTTTTGCACCGGCAACAACCGCTGTTCCGGCTGATGCCTCAAACACGGCTGCTACCCACTCGCCAACGCCTGAGCGCGCCCCGCCCCGACCAACTCACCGAGTCGGCCCTGACCTATGTGCTGGACAATCCGTATTGTCTCGAACCCGTGGAATCAGCAGGTGCCGACACGCTCACGTGGCAGGGGAGGGCCTATCGATTGCGCGAAACCGAGACCGATCTGCTCCAGGAAAACACCGATACGCCCGAAAACCGACTGTTGCACGGGTATCTGATCGACGTAGGGCAGTATTTGTTATCCTTACCCGACACGATTCGGAACGCACCACTGCCCGGCGAAACAGGTTGGCAACAAAACGTGATGGCCCGGCGAATCGGTACGGAAGCCACCCGACTGCTCCGGCTGATAAACGATTGGCAGTATTTCGCTGACGAATACCTCCCGGTGAGCCGCCCGGAGTTTATTCTGCCCAACTCGCTAACGGGCTTTGAACACAGCGATCATTACCGGCATACCGGACGACTGATCAGAACGTGGTTCAGTTCGGGGAGGGCCGTGGGTTTGGGTGCCGAAACCGCGCTGACAGGTATTCGGTCGGTCGATAAATTATACGAACTGTTTTGCCTGCACCGATGGTTAGATGCCTGGCAGACAATGGGTTATGTCTGGAAATTGTTCGTGCCGGCCACCGGGGGTAATGTCGAGGCCGACCGTCGCAACGCCGATCCCGGCTTTTATCACCTGCACCACCCCAACGGACATCGGGCGATGGTGGCCTATGATTGTCTACCTCCGCACTACCAGATTACAGTGCCCTACAAGAAGTCGATGCCACTACGGCCCGATTTTCTGATTGAGTGGACACCTGCTGAGGGGCAGGCACAATATCTGATTGCCGATGCCAAATTTCGCCCGGCCTTCCCCATGCGTGAGCACGAGTTGCCCACATTGGTGATGAAATATGTGAACGGCATCAGCCCCGACCGCAACCACCGATCCGCTCCACTGAGCCGGGGATTGCTGTTATTACATCCCGCCGTACCGCCCAATTTTTCGGTTGGTCGTGAAGGGTTCTGGTTCCTGCAATTCCCCCGCTTCGACTGGTTTGGCGACCAACCCGCCATGATTCAGATTGGACAGGTCGCTGTATCGGTTGATAATACGGACGATTATCTGGGGGTGTTGCTAAACCGCTGGGTACAATAAGGAGTTATGCTTCCATGCCCATTATAACAGTCACGGTTTTGCAGTACCGCCCCGGAGCGCGGCTCCGGGCATTTGCCAACATGGGCCGGGTGATGATGAAGCCGTTTGTGGCTGAGGGATTAACGTTCCATAAACTCCTCGGCAGTGGTCACAATCTTGGGTTAATGCCCAACTTCTCAACCTATGTTTTTCTGGGTGTCTGGGACACCGAAACACAGGCCGAGCAATTTCTGGCTTCTGCCCAATTTGAAATCCTCACCCAGGGCACCGACGATGTCAGCACCCTTTACCTCGAACCCTATCAGGCACATGGCTCCTGGGATGGCGTGAACCCGTTTTCAGTGAGCAGTGACCAGTCCCGGCGGGGAACTGCAGCAGTGAGTAGTAATGGTTCGACGAGTCGGAAGCCTTCAGGTTCATTGGTAGCTGTTCTCACTCGCGCTACAATCCGGCCCGGTGCGTTGTTTGAGTTTTGGCGGAATGTACCGGCGGTTCGCCAAAAAATGGCTGATCATAAAGATAATCTGTTGTTTGCCATTGGTGTAGGCGAAAAACCGGTGGTGCAACAATGTACCATCAGCGTTTGGCGCAGTTCTGAAGCCATCAATCAGTTTGCTTATCGACAGAGCGGTCACAAAGAAGTAGTCCGGGAGTCTCGTACCCGGCATTGGTTCAACGAAGACCTATTTGCTAGATTCAGGGTCAGGAAAGTTTCTGGTTCAATGGGTCTCTATTTGAACGGTATAAGTCCAGAAACGGCAAAGCATGAAACCTGAACCATCGAAATTGACACGTGAAACGACATTTTCCTTGTAATCCAACAGGAAAAATTGTTATTTTGCGGGTCAAAATTTTCGTGCATACAGGACATGGCATTAATTACTAAGATTAGAGAACGGTCTGGATTAGCAGTGGGCATTATTGCTGTAAGCTTAATTCTGTTCATTGTTGGGGGAGATTTGCTGGGAGGACAGAACACACTCTTCGGCGGAAATAATCAGAAAGTCGGCGAAATTGCCGGTCAAGACATTGAATATCAGGATTTCAATTTAAAAGTTGATGAACTCCGCGCTCAGTTTGAACAACAGGCGGGCCGCGCTCCCGGCGAAGAAGATATGTCGCAGATTCTGGAGCAAGACTGTAATCTGTTCCTATTCGACATTGCTTACCATGAACAATTCGAAAAGCTCGGCCTGAAAGTATCCCCCGAAGAATTGGTGGACATGGTGCAGGGTAGCAACATCAGCCCGCAGGTTCGGCAGGCATTCACGAACCCCCAAACGGGTGTTTTCGATAAGAACCAGATTATCAATTACCTGAAGGGATTGCGTAACCTGCCCCCCCAACAGCAGGCAGCCTGGGCTACTTTCGAGAAGAACCTGAGCCAGGATCGGATGCGTGAGAAATACGAAAACATGCTCCGCGTTTCGGTATTCGCTACTACAGCCGAAGCGCAGAAAGAATACCAGGCACAAACCAGCAAGGCTGACGTGAAATTCCTGTTCGTGCCTTACTATGCCATCAACGACACAACTGTGAAGGTGTCCGACTCGAAACTGAGCGACTACCTGAGTAAGCACAAAGACGAATACCCCGGTGCCGACACCCGCTCGTTGCAGTATGTGACGTTCTCGGTGGCCCCGTCGAAAGAAGATAGCGCATCTTTGTATACTGAGATCAAAACGTTGGCTCGTGGCCTTGGTGCCGCCCAAAGCGATTCGTCGTTTGCCCAAATTAACAGCGACGTTCGGGTTCCCTTATATATGACCATCGGCGAAATGCCGGAGCAATTGCAGCAGTCGGTTAGCACATTCTCGCCGGGTGGCATCTACGGCCCCTTCCGCGAAGGCAGTACCTATTTCATTTATAAGTATGGCGGCACCAGGCGCGACACCAGCTTTACGGTTCGGGCAAGCCACATTCTGATTCGAACCGGTGCCGACTCGTTACAGGCAGAGCAAAAAGCCAACGATCTGTTGAAGCAGATTCAGGGCGGTGCCGACTTTGGCGCTTTAGCCCAGCAGTTTAGCGACGATGGCTCCAAGCAAGTTGGTGGCGATCTGGGTTATTTCAAGAACAACGGTCAGATGGTGAAGCCATTTGAAAAAGCTATTTTTGATTTCAACGGTCAGGGCTTGATTCCCCGCGTGGTCAAAACCGATTTCGGCTACCACATCATCAAGATCACCGAGCCAAAAACGAACCTGTTATACCGTATCGCCGGTATTGGTAAAGCGATTGCTCCCAGCCAGGTAACGCGCGACGAAGCCCTCCGTAAGGCCGATCAGTTTGCATCGGAAATTAAAACGAAGGCGGAGTTCGAAGCTAAAATAAAGGAAGATAAGTCGATGGTAATGGCTACGGCGGAGCGTATTCCCGAAGGCGCGAACAACATCAACGCCCTGACCGAAGCTCGCCAATTGGTGCGTTGGGCATTCGATGATAAGCAGGACGTGGGCGATGTGTCGGAACCGTTTGAAGTTGGCGACCAATATGTGGTGGCCGTACTGACGGGCAAAACCGAGAAAGACAACGTCAAAACCGAAGATTACAAGCAGGAACTGACCGCCAAAGTTCGCAACGACCTGAAAGCGGAGCAGATCATTGCCAAACTGGGCAGTGCCAGTGGTTCGCTGGAAGCCATTGCTCAGAAATACGGTGCCGGTGCGTTGGTTGAATCCGCAACAGATATTAATTTAGCCACGGGTTTTCTCCGCAGCGCGGGTGTTGACCCATCTGCCCTCGGCACGGCTTTTGGCCTGAAGCCGGGAAAACGCTCGAAACCCTTTGCCGGTGAGGCTGGTGTGCTCATTATGGAGACCACTAAACTGACTCCCGCAGGAACCGTAGCCGACTATGCTCAGTATAAGAACTTACTACAGCAAAACACGGCCTCACGCACCAGTTTCTACATTAGTGAGGCCATTAAAGAGGCTTCTAAGGTAGAAGACCGTCGGGCGAAGTTCTTTTAACAGTACGCACTACCAAGGAAAGAAAGTGTCCCTCATCAGCAATGATGTTGGGGCACTTTCGCTTTACGCCAGAAACGCCACCAATGCCCGAACGGCTTTTGCCCGGTGGCTCATACCGTTTTTGATTTCCATGCTCAGTTCGCCAAAGGTTTGGTCGTAGCCTTCGGGAATGAAAATAGGGTCGTAGCCGAAGCCGCCTTCACCCTGAAGATTAGTGGCAATGCGGCCCTCAACAGTACCCTCGAACTGATCCTCTTCGCCGTTTTGAACAAGCGTGATCACGGAACGAAACCGCGCCCGGCGGTTGGTGATGCCGTCGAGTTTAGTCAGTAAAAAAGCCATGTTTTTAGCGTGGTCGCGGCTCCCCGAATAGAAGGCCGTATCGACTCCTGGTTCGCCGTTGAGGGCATCGACTTCCAGGCCCGAATCATCGGCAAAGCAGTCGATCTGGAAATGGTCGGTAACGTAGCGGGCTTTCTGGCGCGAGTTACCGGAAATGGTGCCGGTGGTTTCGGGAAGTTCCTCGGTGCAGCCGATTTCGGCGAGAGTAAGGATCTCAAAAGCTCCACCCAGTGCGAAAGCGACTTCGTTGATCTTGTGGGCGTTGTTGGTGGCGAAGCAAAGCTGTTTCATCCTGCAAAAAAAAGCCGTTCGGCGCAAAGACGAACGGCTGAACTGTATTATTTCTGACAGATCACTTTACGCTGGTTATTGTAACATCAAATATCAAGGGTGAATAGGGCGGGACGGTATATGCACCGTTATTATTCCGACTACCCGCTATACCATATCCCAAGGCTGATGGGAAGATAATCGTAGCTTTTTCACCTTGTCTAAGTTTAGTAAGGCCCTGATCGAAACCAGGCACCACGCTATTTGCCCCAATTTGTGCCGATATTGGTTGAGAACCAGAGTCAAAGACTTTACCATTAGTAAAATAGCCTTTGTATGTGGCCGTAACCGTTTTGCCAGTCGTAATCTGTACCGAATCGGGCCGGGCCTGGGTTACTGTTACACGCAGGCCATTTGTCTCCGAAAAAGTTGGCGTTATTTTAGCCGCTTTCAAATAATCCTGAATTTGCTGCTCTTCCGTCCTGACATTCACTACCGTTACATCGTACTGAACAGGCGAATACTGGGGCAACAGCAGTGTTCCAACACGGCCTGCGTCCAGATAGGACGGAACCAGCAGGGTAGCTCGTTCCCCTTTTCGGAGGCCAACACGTTCTAATCCTGTTTTCACCGCGCCACTATTAACAATCCCGTCATAAATACCCGCCGTAATCACGTTACCGTCGTAATACCCCCGCGTGAACATACGGGGTAAATTAGGTGCAAGATCGGTGCTATCGTCAATAAGACCGTCGAACCGCCGGGCAATATAATGGTATTTAATTTCGTCGCCCGTACCTGCCGTTTGTCCGGTCGGATTGCTCGTTGTGATAACATACCACGTACCGTTATCAGTGGTTTGGGCTTTGCCAGTCAGGTTGTTAGTCGCGATATATTGGGCGATTTCGGCATCGTTCTCCCGCTTCTTACGGTCGGTGAGTGCTTCGCCGGGTGCCGTGCAACTACCCAGACCAACCACCGCAAGGCAGCCAATCAAAAACCAATTTTTAAGAGATACTCGGTTCATGCTACGTTGATTGATACATGCCAGTAGTGGCATAAAGAGTAACGCACTTCGGGGCCGTTTGGGTATGGTGGATTGGCAATCCGCCGTGTAATTAGGAAATATTAACACGGCGGATTACACACAGTCCGGCGATCCATTCCACCCTGCTAATCTACCGACCCTGCGGCATTTGCGGCATTTGACCCGGTTGTCCCTGTGGCTGCGGGTTTTTGCGCACATCAATCAGACTTACATCGAACAATAACACGGCATTGGCCGGAATCACCGGGGGCGACCCCTGTGCGCCATAAGCCATTGTCGAGGGGATAATCAACGTGGCTTTTTCGCCTTTGTGCAGTTTCATAATCGCATCATCCCAACCCGGAATCACCTGCCCAACGCCAATCGGCAGTTCGATAGGCTGCTTGCCCACCGATGAATCAAACGTTTTGCCGTCGAGCAGTTTGCCCGTATAGTCCACTTTCACAAGGTCGCCCCGGTTAGGAACGGCACCGGTGCCAGGCTGCGTAATCACGTAATACACACCCTGTTCGGTTTTCTGAGTTTTGCCGGTTAGGCCGCTTTTGGCGATATAGTCGGCAATAATTTTTTCGTCAACCCCCTTTTGTTTAGCGGCATTGGCCGTTTCGGCTTTACGGTATTCTTCTTCGTTCTGTACTTCCAGGACTTTCACGTTGAACGTGATATCGGAGCCTTTTACTACGCCCGGAGGCATTTGTTGCATGGCCTTACCAAACAACGAATCGGCACTAACGAAGAAAGTGGCACTGTCACCTTTCGACAACATGGCCAGACCTTCTTCAAACGAACCCTTAAAGGGTGGCACCTGCAACATCAGTTTAAGGGGCGCAGGCTCCTTGTGGGTGTCTCGCAGGACCGAATCTTTGGCGTTTTTCAGCAAAAGCTGAATGGTCATAATATCGCCCACTTTGGATTTGCGGGTTTCTTCGTTGTCGTCGTGTAGCTGGTATTTCAGGCCAGTCTCGCTGACCTCGACGCGGTTGCGCCCACAGGCGGCCATGGTGGCCACGATCAACGCTGCTGTTGCCAGACGGGTAAAAAGCATATTTAGAATTGATTAATGGAAAATGAATAATGTAAAAGGATGATCACTAGTTAAACTGCTTCAAGCAACTGACTCTGGTAAAGCGGAATGATGCTTAACAGCCAGTCTTCGGTTTCGCGCAATGACAAGCGTGAGCGGCCTCCGGCAGCATTCCTGTGGCCTCCACCCTTGAAATGCGTACTGGCTAACTCCCGCACCGAAAACTCACCCACCGACCGGAACGACACTCGGATTTCTTCGCCCCGATCAATCAATATGGCGGCCATCACCACGCCATCCACCGAGAGGGCGTAGTTGACCAATCCCTCCGTATCGCCGGTCTTGGAGCGAAATCGCTTCAATTCGTCGGCAGTGAGGGTGATATAAGCAAATCTGTATTCGGGGAGCACCACCAGTTTTTCGTTCAGAACATAGCCCAGCATACGGAGTTTGTCGAGCGAGGTATTGTCGAAAATGCGCCGGTGAATGCTGCTTACGTCGATTTTCAGATCGAGTAGTTCGGCGGCCATCCGGTGAACATCGCCCGTGGTATTGCCGTGCCTGAACGAGCCTGTATCGGTCATCAGACCTGCGTAGAGGCACTCGGCCATCGGTACGTCGATCAGGTCTTTATCGCCCAGGGTAACAATGAGCCGGAAAATCAACTGAGCCGTTGCTGCTGCCGTGGGGTCCCAAAGGCCCAGTTCAGCAAACGATTCGGGTTCGAGGTGGTGGTCGATCAGGATTTTTTTGGCGCGTGCCTGCCGCACCATCGGCCCCAGTTCGCGGATACGGTCGAGGGTCGAGAAGTCAAGGCAAAAGATCAAATCGGCTTCCACCATCAACTGAATGACGGAGGTGCGAATTTTTTCGTCAAAGGCAACGACCTCGCTGTTTCCAGCCAGCCAATGAAGATTTTGGGGATAATCGGTAGGGGTAACGACTGTGACCCGGTGGCCGCGCTTTTTGAGATAAGCGGCCAAACCCAGCGACGACCCCATTGCGTCGGCATCGGGGTTTTGGTGGGTCGTAATCAGTATCGTTTGCGGATGCCGCAGCAACTCGCCAATAGCATTAATGTCTTGCATGAGTGGTCGGCAGGAGTTGCCGAAAAATCAAGCCACAAAAGTACGAAAAATTTGGACATTGGACGCGGGATAGTGGACATTGGGCAATGGTTATTCGGATATCTATCAGCTAACATGCACTATCCAGCGTCCAATGTCCGATTTCATCACTACTTTTGCGCAAAATTTTCTTTGGCTAACTAACGGAATGACAACGAACCGTACATTCACCATGATTAAACCCGATGCCGTGGAGGCCGGGAATTCAGGTGCGATTATTAAAATGATTGAAGAAGCCGGGTTTCGCATCGTCGCGATGACGAAAACGCAACTGAGCAGCGAGTGGGCCGGTCGGTTCTACGAAGTTCATGCGGAGCGGCCTTTCTACAAAGATCTGTGTGCCTATATGTCGTCGGGGGCTATTATTCCGATGATTCTGGAAAAAGACAACGCTGTTGCTGATTTCCGCAAGCTGATTGGAGCCACCAACCCAGCCAACGCTGAGGAGGGCACGATTCGTAAACTGTACGCAAAATCTATCGAGGCCAACGCCGTTCATGGCTCTGACTCCGACGAAAACGCCCAAATTGAAGGCAATTTCTTCTTCTCCCGAACGGAGCAGTTCTAGAAAGAAAAGTATAAAAGAAAGGGCTGATAC
>JAJAYX010000743.1 GCA_026785985.1 Rudanella sp.
CCTTGCCGTTGCGGTCGAAAATGGGGACAACAACTTCGGATTTTGAGGCCGAACTACAGGCGATATGGCCCGGAAACTGCTCTACATCAGGCACTAAGATGGTTTCCCGGCGGGTGTAGGCAGCCCCACAAACTCCTTTATCGAAGTTGATACGGGTGCAGGCAATTGGCCCCTGAAAAGGCCCAAGCACCAATTGATTATCTTTCTTGAGATAAAACCCAACCCAGAAAAAGCCAAACGCTTGGTTCAGGGCAGCCGCAATGTTGGCCAGATTAGCCGTGAGGTCGGGTTCGCTCTCAATCAGCGCAGCAATTTGCGGAACAAGGCTTTCATAAATAGCCACCCGGTCGGTGGTTTCGGGAAGTAAGAGGGATTCTGCCATTATTTATCCAATTACCCGTGCGAAATATCGGTTCAGCCAGGTTTGGCTGGCGGGCTTCATCCAATTGGCCGCAAAGTCGCCTTTGGTGTTTACCAGCGTGTTAAAAACCGTGGTGTCGGGAGTCAGGCGACCATCCATAACGGCGTGTTTTATGGTCGGTAAAGCCAGCGTCAGCACCTCGCCGTTTGGTCCGATATAAGCCGCCGAACGGTCAAAAAAGTCAACAGTGCCGCCCCCGGAAAGTTGCTGCCCAATGGTTTTCAGAAAATGAGTCGAAGCGTCGATGGAGCAGCCGCTGGGCAGGTTGTGGCCCTCGTCAACGGCAATCACCACAAACCGATTGGTCACCACTTGCGCCGAAGCGAGCAAAGGCTGTCCGTGTGCCGCCCACCCACTTAGAGCCGGTTGTAATGACAATTCGATATGCGCCACGTCCGCATCGGTCAGCGGGCAATTGGCCTGATACACCCACAAACGGGCATCGTCGGGCAGTTGAGAAAAGGAGATGTACATAACAGTGAACAGTTATCAGCCAACAGCGAACAGTATTTTACTCATGCGTAAGCCAACTGTTGGCTGTTCACTGTCACAACCCCTGCCCCTGGGCAATCAGTTCCGAAATATCATAGACCTTCACGGTGTCTTCGCGGTTCTGGTTCTTTACCCCGTCCGACATCATGGTCATGCAAAACGGGCAAGCCACCGCAATCGTATCTGCCCCCGTGCCGAGGGCTTCCTGCACACGCTCCACATTGACATCTTTGTTGCCCGGCTCTGGCTCCTTAAAATACTGAGCACCACCAGCCCCGCAACAAAGCCCATTGGCTTTCACGCGCTTCATTTCCACCAAATCAGCATCCAAAGCGGCCAACACCTCGCGGGGGGCTTCATAAACTTTGTTAGCCCGGCCCAAGTAGCACGAATCGTGGAACGTGATTTTTTTGCCTTTGAACGACTGCCCGCCCTCCACTTTCACGCGGCCCTCGTTGATAAGGCCCTGCAAAAACGTGGAATGGTGAATCACTTCGTAGTTACCCCCCAGTTCGGGGTACTCGTTTTTGATCGTGTTGAAGCAGTGCGGGCAGGCTGTCACGATTTTCTTGACATTATAACCGTTGAGCACCTGAATATTGGAAACGGCCTGCATCTGAAACAAAAACTCGTTTCCCGCCCGACGCGCCGGGTCGCCGGTGCAGGCTTCCTCCGGTCCCAAAACCGCGAATTTGATACCTACGTGGTTCAGAATACGGACAAACGCGATGGTCACGCGCTTATACCGATCATCGAAAGAACCCGCACAGCCTACCCAAAACAGAATTTCGGGTTCGTCGCCAGCAGCCACAATGTCGGCCATCGTCGGGACGGAATATTGCTTTATTTCTTGAGTCATGTTTTTATTTTTCATTGACCTGATCGGCCCAGTTGAATCGGTCACTTGGTGAGAATTTCCAGGGAGCCATGTTGTTTTCGATGTTGCTGAACATCGCGTTCCATGAGCCGGGTGCCTGCGATTCTTCCATGACTTTATACCGGCGAAGTTGCAGGATGATGTCTAAGGGATTGATGTTGATTGGGCAGGCCACCACACACGCCTGGCAAGTGGTGCAGGCGTTGATTTCCTCCACCGTAATGTAATCACCCAGCAACGATTTGTCGTCTTTATGGTCGGGACCGTTCTTCACCCAGCCTTTTTGAATGTCCTCCAGCCGGTCGCGGGTGTCCATCATGATCTTGCGGGGTGACAGTTTTTTACCCGTGATATTGGCGGGGCAAGCCGACGTGCAGCGTCCGCATTCGGTGCAACTGTAGGCATTGATGAGGTTAATCCAGCGGAGGTCTTCCACATCTTTAGCCCCAAACCGCCCAATGCTCTCCGGTTGTTGGCCGTTGTCGTTGCCTCCGGAGGGGTCGGCTTCGGCAGCTTGTTCGGGGGTAAGGCCCAGCATCAGTTGCACCTCTTTTGTCACCTCCGGCATGTTGGCCATTTCACCTTTGGGTTTCAGATCGGAGAAATAAACATTGGGGAAACCCAGTGCGATGTGCAGGTGCTTGGAGTACGTCACGTACACGGCAAAGGTCATGATGCCCAGAATGTGCAGCCACCAGGCTGTGCGTTCGTAGCCAACCAACGCTCCATCACCAAACCCTGTGAACAGTGGTTTCAGAAACTGACTGATCACAAAATCCGGCACAATACCCTGTAATTCACCGTAATGGCCAATTCCCCGATCGCGCAATACGCTGTCGGTGGCATTCCAGGTTAGAAACAAGAACATCAGGATAATTTCGGCAACGAGGATGTAGGTGGCATCTTTCACGGGCCATTCTTTCAACTCGCGATGGCGCGATGCCTGAAGGCGTTGCACCCGCGTGACCCACCGACGGGTCAGGAACACCACACAAACGGCCAACACGCCAAAGGCCAGCACCTCGAACACATTAATCAGGAATGGGTAAATGGGTGTAATGTAGGGCGCGAAGAGCCGGTGCGTTCCCAAAACGCCATCCAGAATGATCTCCAGAATTTCGAGGTTAATGATGATGAAACCCGCGTAAATCACGAAGTGCATTACGCCCACCAGCGGATTATCGAACATTTTTTTCTGCCCGAATGCCACCTGTAGCATAATTTTCAACCGTTCGCCGGGGTTGGCCGAGCGGTCTTCGGGTCGCCCTAAACGGATGGCCCGGCTAATGAGTTTGACACGTTTGGTGATGAACCAGCCCGTTGCGGCAACGGCTATCACAAAAAGAAACTGTTCTAAATAAGCCATGTGTAGCGTGTATTCGTTCTTGATTGTCAACCAATTGACGAATCAGTTTGTATGATGATAAAAAAAAAGTTGCTCGAAAAGTTGCTCTACGGGCCATTACGCCCTACTTTTGCACCCACGTTTAACAGATCATCAGGTCAGACCGTCGTTACGGTGATGTAGCTCAGTTGGTAGAGCAAAGGACTGAAAATCCTTGTGTCGGCGGTTCGATTCCGTCCATCACCACCCTCGTAAAAGCCTTCTCGAAAGAGAGGGCTTTTTTTGTTGGTATGCCAGTGGGTTGATTGGTTTTGTTGATGTGCATTGATTTCATAGCGCATAACGATTGCGTGAAAGTTTTGTGCGAATATAAAATATTATGCACGCATAACAATTCTTGAAAGACGCAGAAAACGAGTTTTATATAGTCCGTGATACAGGCTACCTGACTCTATACCCAAACCAATCAAGAATTTATATTTCCTTTTTTTGCTAAATTTAGCAAAAAAAGGAAATATATGGACTTTGTCGCTTTCCAAAAAGCCTTTCGCGACAGTGGTGTGATCGAACTCCACGAGGTACAAAAGGCATTCCCACACTTTCATGCCCGGCGTTTGAGCGACTGGCAAGACAAAGATTATATCCAGAAAATCATCAACCGATTTTACCGGTGGACAGATCAGCCCATAACCGAACAATTGGCATTCTATACGGCCAATCGTATCTATCGGGATTCCTATATCTCATTGTGGTCGGCCCTCAGCTATTACGGGCTAATTCCAGAGGGCGTTTACCAAACCTATTCGGTTTCGACGCACAAGACCAAATCATTTGACACGCCAATTGGCGCATTTGTTTACAAACACATCAAGGCAGCTCTGTTTTTCGGGTATCGAATCGAGCGGTGGGACAATAAGCCAATCCTGATTGCCGAACCGGAAAAAGCGATTTTGGACACGCTCTATCTCAACCCACACTGGCGGGATGGAGCTGACATTGACGCTTTGCGTTTGAACTGGCCTATTTTGGCAGAAATCGCCCAACCCGCTATTATTGAGGAATATGCGGCCTTCTACAGCAATCAGCGCGTGACCAACCTCTCCACCTATATTATACAGCAAATGGCCGATGCTTAACCTACACTCTATTCAAACCTTCTTTCCAGCCCATGTGCAGCAAGCCAGTCGATTTATGCTGCGGGAATATCTGCAATGCCGGATCCTGGAAATCCTGTTTAACAGCGATTTCCGCAACCAGTTCGCCTTTTTGGGCGGGACGTGCTTGCGGCTTATACATGACAATCAGCGATTTTCAGAAGATCTGGATTTCGACAATTTCAGCATCACTGCCGAGCAGTTTGATTAGGTGTCAGCGGTGATCGCCGAAGGGCTTGAACGGCAAGGCTACACGGTTGAGTTCAGGATCATCAACAAAGGCGCGTACCATTGTTATATCCGGTTTCCCGCTATGCTGTTTCAACATGGACTATCAGGGTATGAGTAGGAAAAAATCCTGATCCAACTCGATACCGAAGCACAGGATTTTGCATTCACGCCTGAAACTATCCTGCTCAACCGCTTCGATACAATCGCCCGTATTTTTACGACACCCACTGCCATCATTCTGGCGCAGAAATTTTACGCCATTCTCAACCGGCCCCGCAATAAGGGCCGTGACTTTTTCGACGTGGTGTTTCTGCTGGGGCGCGGCATCAAGCCCGATTACCGCTATCTCGCCCAAAAAGTGGGGACAGAGAATGCTGCAATGTTAAAAGAGCGGCTGCTTGCCCATTGTGACGCTTTGGACATGAACGATATGGCCAAAGATGTCGAGCCGTTTTTGTTCTACAAAGCGGATCGCAACAAGGTCATTTTGTTTGCAGATATCCTC
>JAJAYX010000744.1 GCA_026785985.1 Rudanella sp.
GGTGCGCGTTGGCCCCCCGGTGCCGATTCCTGGGTGAAATCGTCCAGAAAAATACGCTGTGGCCGAAAAGGTGTCTGCGTTTCAACCGTTCGGGCGAGTTGATCCGCATCGAATTGGTGGATGTTGGCATCCCCATCGTCGGCCACAAACGACAGCCGGGTTTGCCAGTCGCCATTCAGAGTTTTATCCGACGCATACCGAATCAGTTTATCGACCACCGTCCGGGCTTCGTCGGTCGATTTCACGGGCAGGCGGCCCACTCCAATGTCGAGCCGGAGGTCACCCGCATTCGTTTCAACCCATTCGCCGTCGGTATCTTTCAGGAATCCAAAGTAATCGTCTGACGAATAGCTCAATACGGGGTGCAGCGACTCGCGGCTTTCGTAGACTGGCACGGTGTTGGCGATCTGAGCCGCGTTCATCAGTCCCGACAAATTGCGATAATCGTAGGTGGCATCCCCGAACAAGAGCAGGTAGCGAAGGGTGTTAGGTAATTTTTTGCTGAAATACCGGGCCGCATCACGAATGGCGGTGGGGTCGGCCTGGCCGGATGCAAACTCATTATAAAGCTGCCGGGTGGTCAGCACTAACACCGTCAAACCGTCGTGGCTTCGCCGGAAAGCGGCCAACCGTTCGGCTTCTGCCCGGAACGGGGGCGACACCACAATTAACAGATTAGGGGTGACCTCCGCCCGAATGTTTTGGTTGGCAACCATTTCGAGGGATACCGGCTGACGAAATTGGGCTTCCGTAAAGATGGCGTAGGTGCCTTTTTGGGCATTGGCCCAGATGCCTTCACCTCCCGCAATGACCATTGATTGGCTGCTGGGTTGGGTTGGGTTTGTTACATCCCAAACCCGCAAATCGGCCGTGGCTTGCCGGAGCGTGTACCGACCGGGCGCGAGCCAGGCCACAGTTGGTTCGGCATAGAGCCGAAGCTGTCGTTGGGTTTGTATACCCAGAAAGTTCAGGTAACCAGCCGAAACTGTTTGCTTGCCTTTGTCGTAGTTCAGGGTCAGGCGTAAATTGGTCTCTGAACCTGTGGGTGTAGGCGTAAAAACGCGCCGGTTCTCCAGCCCCTTCCGGTCATACCGATAACCAGACAAGGGGCCAATAGCCTGACTGCCCAGTAGTTGTCCGTTTAGCTTTAGCTGGAACCGGGTGGTGTGCGGGGGCTACGCCAACCCCCCAGACGTGATCTGGACGGGCCGGCTGGGTAACAGCCCCGGCGGGTCGAATGAAAAGGTTTGTTCGGTAGTTACCCCAAAAAATTCCCCCAGCCACTCCCGCCCCGACTGAACACGGTTAGTTTGTTCGGTTTCCCGGTAGGCATAGTGCGTGAACGACGACAGCACCGGCAAGCCCGCTCCGGTTCCTGCTGCCCGGTTCGCCAGTCGCTTGCCCGGTTCGGTGCCAATGGTCAGAAAATAAAAAGTTGTGTCGGAGTAGGGGTTGATAGTGTGGCCCAATCGACCCGTGGCGGAGTCCTGCCGAATGACATGCGGGCTTTCGCCCCAAAAAAGCAGGGCATCCCCCCGGTCGAAACGGCCATCGGCTTCGCCAGTCACGGCAATAGCATTTTCAATCAGGTCGGTTGGGCGGGCGGTAGCATTGGGTTGGGGCAAGGGTGTTCCTCCGTTGCCATAGAGCCGAAATCGACGCGGATCAGCGTTGGCGAAATCAGGGCTGATTCGAGCAATCAACTCGTAATCAAGCTTTTGTGGGCCCGTTTGCGTTACCCCAATCTTAACCCAGGTGCCGGAGCGGAGAGCCTGTGAGAAGGAGAGATGCGAGAGAAGGAAGCATATTAAAAAAAATAATCTTGTCATCATCAATTAGTCATAATTACCAAAGCATGAGCCAGAATCGTGTAGGATCTACCCGACTCGATCTCCTTACAAACGATGCGCGTGCGCCGAAACGTACCCCGGACAAAGGTCTTTTTCGCAAACTGAAATGCCTGTCCTTCGGGTACATCCTGGAGGGGAATATGGCCAATGGGTTTACCATCGGCCTCGCGCAGGGCATTCATCAGGCTTGGATGCGCGCAGGACGTGGCGGCTGGTTGGCGCATGTAGTCGCGGAGGGGTTCCAAAATTGCGGGTGGATAAATAGCTTCGGTGAGCAGGGGCTGCATAAGTTGCTGAAACGTCAATTGCCACTGCGGGCCGTGGGGTTTAGGGCGCAACCGTCGTTTGGCGGCCTGCGTTTGCCGATGCACCACAGCATGGGCCACCTCGTGGATGTAGGTAAGCAGAAACGCATACGGATTCAAATCGGCGTTGACCGTTATCTGTAGAGAGCCATCGGGCAGTGCTTTGAAATCGCCCAAACGGGTGCGCCGGGGTTTGCTGACTCGAAACTGAAAGGGATGTTGTTGCCACAACTGCCGACTATAGGCAGCGGCTGAGGCAGGAAGAAACTGGTCGAAAACGTCCATAAACTAAACAGGGGTCACCCGCTTTACGGCACAGAAGGTGATTATAGCGTCCATTGCGAGGTAAAGATAAGGTACAAACTCGTTCGTAAAGAGGTTGCCGGACAGAGCATAGGGGGGCCGAAGTAGCTACATTTACTCCAGCACAATCTGCGCCCAACTCGTTTGCCGATACCGACTGAATAAATACCAGAAAGTGCCGATGGAGAACGGCACGGCTACCCAAACGCCGTAGGGAATGAGCGTGAGGCCGTAGTGTGCCCCTGCAATGAGGCCAAGAACGAATAATACCACAAAACCACGGGCCGTATTACTGCGTTTCACCACATCGTGCGCTATCGAAAAAGGCAACCTCCGTTCGGTGGCCATTGCCGAAGCAAGGCTCATAATAAGCGAGTTAGTGAATGCCAGCACGATGTCGTCGATTTTGTCAAGTCCGAAACGCCAGGCAATGTAGATGGCCACCAGCGCATAAAAAGGCACCATGAACTTGGCAATCAGGGCTTTCATAGCTCCCGACAAAATCTCTCCCGGTCGGCTGATGGGTGTGCTGCCATAAACCCAGGAGGCTTTGAAATCGTCGGACGCGCTGAGTTGGTATTGGGCCGTCATCACAAACAGGCCCGTATAATAGAGGGCAAACAGATAGAAGCCGCCCGATTTCCCGAACGCCCCAAAGCCCCCCACCGACATAGCAATAATGTAGGCCAAACCAAAGCCCAATTGCGGGTACGTTTTAAGTTTAAACTTACGGTCGCGAGCCGTTACGCGCCAGACAAACCCAAAAGCGGCCCGTTCGAGGGGATTGTTGGTGAGCAAATGACTCAATCGCTGCATAATCGAACTGGCCTGTTCCGGCCCGGTTTGGGTCGTTGTGGGCACACTATCCTGCTCCAAACCCGCCAGACGAGCGTTGAAAACCGGCCCCAGCACCCGGTTCATCACCCACAAACCCGCAAACGGCAACCCAATGGCCAGAACAGTGAGCAAGGCGTGTGGCCAGTCGAAAGCAGGTTGAACCACCATATCAACGGCCCCGGCCATCCACATGGGCGGCACAAAATAGAACCAGCTTTTCCATTCCACGGCCTGCAACATCGTATCCCGATCCATGAGCCGTGGCACTAATTGGTAGCTGCCATAGAACACAATCGCCATCACAATCTGGAAATAATTGATGACCTCCCGGAGTCGCTCCTCACTCGTGAATTGCATCAGTAACAGGTAAAACACGTTGGTCAAAAACACCATCAGAATGGACGACAGTAGACTCATTATCAGAAACATAATGCCCGCTAATGGCCCAAATCGAAAAGTCACGACAATTATTCCCACCAACGACAGGGCGATGGCAATGGAAAACAAATAACCCGCAATGTGGACAATCCGCGCCAGCAATAGAGTACGCCCGTTAACGGGTCGGGGCAGAATAATTTGGTTGTCGGCGGAGTCGAGAATGAGCGACGAGAAATCGGAGAGGAGTGTCATGGCACAGAACACCATAAGGTAACCAAACGTGATGGTCAGCGGGATAAACAAGGCTTCTTTGGGGGGAATGGCCAGCATACTCAGGCCCGTAAACAGTCCGAAAAAGGTGTAAATGCCGAGAACAATCAGGAATTGATTGTTCTTATCCTCTCCCGCTTTACTTTGTCCATATCGGCCTAAACTGGCATACGACCGACGGTTGTCCATTGTCAGTTTCACATCGACAATGGCCCGCAGAGCCACCGGATCTGACCCCAGCACCCGCCAAAGGGGATTTAGTCGAACGACAAACCAGAGTACGATAGGTTTCATTTCGTGAGCGTATTGATAAACTCTGTGGCCGTATTCTGCTGATCGTCGCTGCCGGTGAGTTGGCCAAACAATTGTTCGAGAGAGCCACTGTGCTGTTGCTGCAACTCGGCGAAGGTGCCGTCGGCAATGATTTGCCCTTTATCGATAATGATGATCCGGTCGGAGATTTTTTCGACCACATCCATGATGTGCGAACTGTAGAATACCGTCTTGCCTGCATCGGCCAATTGGCGGATAATCGCCTTCACCAGCACCACCGTGTTCGCATCTAAGCCCGACAGCGGTTCGTCTAAGAAAATGATTTCAGGATTGTGAATCAGCCCCGAAATGAGCAGCACTTTCTGACGCATTCCTTTCGAGAAGGTGGTCATGCGGGCATTTACGTGGCCGCTCAGCTCAAACAATCCCAGCAAATCGAACGCCCGGCGTTCAATCGTGGTCTCGTCCATGCCATAGAGTTGCCCAATAAACTGTAGGTACTCCATTGGGGTCAGGGTATCATAGAGAGCCGCGTTTTCGGGGACGTATCCAATGCGGCTTTTCACGGCAATGGGGTCAGTTTTTACGTCGTAGCCCAGCACCGAGACTTCACCCGCATAGTCGGTCAAAAGGCCAATCAGGATTTTGAGGGTTGTGGATTTGCCCGCACCATTGGGGCCAATGTAGCCCACCACCTGCCCGGCCTGAACAGATAGGTTAATGCCTTTCAGAATGTGGGTAGTGCTGTAATATTTGTGCAGATTCTGGATCTGGATAACGGGGTTATTCATTCGATCTCGGTGCGTTGTCGTGCAAATGAGTTGAAAGTTAACCAAAAGTCCCGTTCGGCAAAGTAGCCAAACGGGACTTTTGGTTGTTTCGGGGCATTAACAATCAGGCCATTTTGTATTTGTACTGTTGCTCCCGGCCCAAAAACTGCTCCAAATGAAAGATTTCGTCGGCATCCTGAAAGATCATTGACTGATCATCCACAATAGAGAGTTTTCGCCGTTGCTGAGGGGTTAACCGTTCAATGGTTGGGAACTTCGACAAGGGGCTCATCAACACACGGCCATCGTGAAGATAAAGCGTGATGAAGCCTTTCCGAGCGAAACTAACGCGCTCAATAACAGGCTCAATGGCAACAAAACCTTCTGGATTTTTCACTACACAGCTACAAATTAATATTTAGTAATGTGAAGTCTTTTCCTTCTGCGAAATTACGTATCTGTTCTGCTATTGTTACCCGATTAACGGCCAAAAGTTTTTGGCATTGCTTTAGTTCTTTTTCGGACAGGCTGCCTTTTTCAAAAACCTCCAGTGTATCTAACCAAATTTTTGGCTGAACGGCTGTGTCCTTAGTTTGTTATTGACATGAATATGCGCCTGTTCAGCCAAATCATAGGCGTACAGAAAGAAAATCAGGTTTTTATAAACGGCGATCTTAGGCATCAGGCCGTCACGTTCTCCTCCACATTCACCAACTCGTGCTTCACTAAATATTCGGCTATTTGCACGGCGTTGGTGGCTGCTCCTTTGCGGAGGTTGTCGGCTACGCACCAGAAATTGAGCGTTTTGGGCTGGCTTTCGTCGCGCCGGATTCGGCCCACAAACACTTCATCGCGGCCGTGAGCTGTGAGGGGCATTGGGTAAATTTTGTTGGCGGGGTCGTCCTGCACAATCACCCCCTCGGCATTCCGCAGCAGTTCGGTTAGCTCGGCCAAATCAAACTCCTCTTCAAACTCCACGTTGATGGCTTCGGAGTGACCGCCGATGGTCGGAATCCTGACCGTGGTGGCGGTGACGCGGATGCTGTCGTCGCCCATGATTTTTTTGGTCTCGTTCACCATCTTCATCTCCTCTTTGGTGTAGCCATTATCGAGGAACACGTCGATGTGAGGCAGTACGTTGAGGTCGATGGGGTGCGGATACACTTTCGACACGCTGGTATCGCCGTTGCGTTCGGCAAACAACTGATCCACAGCCGCTTTACCCGTTCCGGTAACGGATTGATAGGTCGAGACTACCACCCGCTTAATCGTGTACCGATCATGCAAAGGCTTCAAAGCCACCACCATCTGAATAGTCGAGCAGTTGGGGTTGGCAATTATTTTATCGTCGGCGGTCAGCACGTGGGCGTTCAC
>JAJAYX010000745.1 GCA_026785985.1 Rudanella sp.
GCAGAACGCCCAAATAGCCCCGCCCCAGCCGTTACCGTGCGACACGTTACCGACCTCAGCCTATTACCAGGATTTCAGACGAGTGTATGAGCAGGAAAAAACGCTGACCCAGGCCCAAAAAGAAGCCGCCATCTGGTGGAGCGACGACCCCGACGAAACCTTTACTCCCCCTGGTCATTCGTATTATTTAGCGACCATTGCCATCCGAAAAACCCACCCCCCGCTCATCCGCTGTGCCGAAACCTACGCCCGCGTGGGTATGGCCGTGGCCGATGCGTTTGTAAACTGCTGGAAGTGGAAGTATGAGGTGTTCTCTGAACGGCCTAACACGTTTATCCCCCAACACATGGATCAGCTTTGGGAATCGTTCTGGCCCGATCCGCCCTTTCCGGCTTTTCCGTCGGGACACGCCATTCAGGGGGCCGCTGCCGCCACCGTTCTTACCGACCTCTACGGCGACCATTTGGCCTTTACCGACAGTGCCCACGTGGGCCGCAAACGCGACGAACTTAGAAACACCGACTTTCGGGCGCGTCATTTCAATTCATTCTGGGAAGTAGCCCTCGAAACCGCCAATTCACGTTTCTACGGCGGTATTCACACCCCGCAGGACAACGCAGCAGGGTTGGAGAAAGGCAAAGAAATTGGGGGAAACATCAATGGGTTAAGCTGGAAAAAATAAATAAAATCGTTCAGGTTTTGTTTGATTATAGAACAGTTGGTATACTTGTTCCGCAATCAAACAAATCCACCTTACATGACTGAAAAACAACACCTGATTATGAGCCCTTGAAAAATTAGAGAAATGAAAACCAGCCAAGGAGGTGTTGTCTAATCAACCTAAATTAAATACGATGAAACCAATGGAAATAATGCCTACAATGGGGCAAGATCAGAATTTAGCCGGTTCGATGGCCGCTACGCCTTATTGGAGCAGACAAAGGCGATCTTAAAAAAAGAGGGTAAAGAGTATGATCTGGGCGAGTGGATTACGGTGGCTCGGTACGCCGAGCGATTTGGACTTAACAGCCCAAATGTGGTTACAAACTGGATTAGACGGGGGATCATACCGCCCGAAAATGTGCTTCAAATCGACGAATTAAATGGTATCCGGCTGGTTAAGGCTGTTCCCTATCAGGAATAACATCAATGGCTGTCTTCACAGTGTGTTTTATTTTGATCCAAAACCGTCTGTGTCGATGATACAGACGGTTTTCTGACTATTTGCCCTATGCCCAACATGCTCACAATTACCTTCTTACTCCTTGCCATAACCGTCAACGCCCAAACGCCGGTGCTGAAACCGCCCTTTCAGGATATTACCCAACAGGCAGGTATCAACCATCGGTTTCGGGTGTATGAAGGCATGTTTGGCGGGGGAGCCTGTGTAATTGATTTTAACCGCGACGGGTTCGAGGATGTATTTATTATGGGCGGCATGAACCCCGATATGCTCTACAAAAACAATGGCCCAAAAGCCGGGCCGATGTTCACGAATGTGTACGAGAAATCGGGCCTGACCGTGACGAAAGGCTACGTGACGCAGGGCGCAGCAGCCGCCGACGTGAACCGTGATGGCTGGGTCGATTTATTTGTAACGACTATTACAAGCAAGACCAAAAAACTCCCTGTACCGAGAGCGATGAACCTGCTGTTTCTGAATAATAAAAATGGAACATTTAGGGATGCTACCAGAGAATATGGTCTCGACCAGCTTGTGTCGTTCAGCACGGGGGCAAGTTTTGGCGACATCAATGCCGATGGGTTTCCCGATTTGTATGTGGGCAACTACTTCAACGATTTCAAAGGCGAACTAACGGTCATCAATGATGCCACCATTGTTGGGTCAACGCAGACCTCCAAAGGCTATTTGTTGTTGAACAAAGGCGGCAAGAAATTCAAGGATGTCTATGACGATTATGGACTGACACACAAGGGGTTCGGCTTCGGTGGCGTGTTTTCTGACTATGACAACGACGGCGATCAGGATTTGATCATCAACCACGATTTTGGGTATAAACGCACACCAAATCTGTTGCTTCAAAATCAGTATGGGCGTTCACGGTTTCTGGATGTGGCCACGGAGATGAAGATGGATCTGAAAATTAACTCGATGGGAACCGCTGTAGGCGACTACAACAACGATGGGTGGATGGACTACTATTTCACCAACATCCGGTTCAATCGGTTCATGGTCAACAATGGTCCCGGCAAACCCTTCACCGACCAAACGCAACAGGCGGGTTTGGATCAGTTTGCCATTAGCTGGGGGGCCAACTTCGCCGATTTCGACCACGACGGCGACCTCGACCTGTTCGTGGCCAACGGCGACCTGAACCCCAACTGCGTACCAATGGCTGATTTTTACTTTGAAAACCAGAACGGCCATTTTCAGGATAATTCTCGTGCCTATGGCCTGAATGACTATGGGATTGGCCGGGGGTCGGTGGTGTTCGACTATGACAACGACGGGGACTTAGACCTGCTCGTGGTGAATCAGCAACCTATTCTCGATTACCCAACTCCCTCGTTTACAAGGCTATACCAAAACAATTCGGCCAAAGGAAACTGGCTCAAAATTGCGCTGAAGGGCATTCAGGCCGAGTCGCAGGGGATTGGCTCGCGGATTCTGGTGGTGGCGGGTAGCCGACGAATGATTCGCGAAATCGACGGGGGAGCCTCAAGTCATATCTCGCAAAACTCGACCATTGCTCATTTCGGCTTAGGTGCGGCCACCAAAATCGACTCCGTTGTTGTGACCTGGACGGGCGGAAAACGGCAAACCCTGACCAATCAGAAACCTAACCAACTGCTCACCATCACCGAAATACCCGACGAACCAACCAATCCGCTACTTTGGATTGGGGCCACGTTGCTGCTGATTGGGGTGGCAGTGGCAGGATGGCGGTTCTGGCAAAGCAGAACGGCTTAAGCCAAAAAATCCTGTACCAAGGCTTCCCACTCCTCGTCCAGCGTCCCAGCAAATACCTCGGCTTTGGCCTGGCAATACCAATAGCCCGCATTCCGGGTGTCGCCTTCTTTTCGGTGTAAATAGGCATGAAGCCGGTCGTAGTCGCGGATGCCTTCGCGGCTTTGGGCAACGTTGTGCGCTCGTTCCCAATCGCCTTTCGCGTCGTGCCAAAGTGCCTCGGCAATGGGCGAGAGGTTAGTGGGTGGCTCTAAGGCCGTCAGTGAGGTTTTGATGTCGGAGAAAGTCATAAAACGGGGGGCAGTTATCAGCAAGCAGCCATCAGTTTTGGCTACTTACAGCACAAATTTCGCAAAAGCCGCCGAATATCACTACTTGGCCCGAATCGCGGTGACGGGGTCAAGACGGGCCGCTGAGATGGCGGGCAGGATGCCGGCCAATACGCCAATGACGCTGGAGGTGCCAAGGCCCAACACGATGTTTCCGGTTGATAAAACTACGTCGAGATTCCCCATTGGTACGAAGGACAGCAGATACACCAGGAAAACCCCGACCAGGCCGCCAACGAACGAGAGCATAACGGCCTCGAATAGAAACTGAAACAGGATAAAGTAATTCTTGGCTCCCAGCGATTTCTGAATGCCAATGATGTTGACCCGCTCTTTCACCGACACAAACATGATGTTGGCAATGCCGAAACCGCCAACCAAAATCGAAAAACTGCCGATAACCCAACCCGCAATGGTCAACACGGCAAAGACTCCCCCAATGGCTTTGGCCACGGCTTCGGGACGATTTATGGCGAAATTGTCGTCCTGAGTGGGTTTTAGGCTCCGACGCGCCCGCATCAACCCCCTGATTTCGCCTTCGAGGTTTTCTAAATTCTTGTCGGTTTCGTACCCCTTCACCGAGATCGTCACACTGGGCCGGATCGACTGGAACAGCTTGGCAAAGGTGCCATAGGGGATTAGCACGCGCCGGTCGGGGTTGCCGCCAATTTCGAGAATACCTGATCCTTTCTTGTCCTGAACCGCAATAAC
>JAJAYX010000746.1 GCA_026785985.1 Rudanella sp.
AACAAACGTCGAAAATGGGTCAAGAACCCCGACAACTCTTATTCCCACGTCAAGTAACACCCGCACCCAACAAGTTAATGTACGCAAACTCGCGGAACTACATTTCCTTGATTACCAACTGGTTTTAGTTCCGCGCCATGCCCGTTTTTCCTTCATTTGAGCTCCCTTGACACAGCGGCCTGTACGCTGATTAGTTCAGGAGAAGTTGATCGTTTACCAGCCCCGTCAACATGGGTAAACCCCTAACAAATCAGCAAAACCCAGCTGCCCCTTTTTGCCACAACCGCCGGTACTAACCCTAACTCTAATACTGAGACAAGAGTAAGGATACTAAATAGGATATGCAAGAAAATGGCCCGAAAAATGGCGGTGAGCCACCGCGTCTTTATTAAACGGTAGTAAAAAGGGGGGAAAGGCAATTTATTGAGCGTATTTGCTTAAGTACTATCCCTATATGAATCTCTCAAATCACCTTTCCGCAGCAGGATAAAGAACACACTCAGCACGAGTTCTTCCTATGTGGAGTGTATGAACAGAAGGCCTGAACACAGAAAATCAGTTAGGCGGCATGACTAACTGATTGGTGCTTTAGGCTGAATAGTGGCTCGCCTACCGGACGTTCACGTTGAAGGTCTCTTGGGTGAGGGTGCGCTTCACGTTGCCCGTCGCGTTGAGGGCCGAAAAGCTAAAGGTTTTTTGCTGCAGGAACTGAAACCTGCCATACCTACGATGGCCAAAAGCGATACAGAACAGGCGATCTGTCTGTTTGACGAATTAACCCTGAAAAAGGCTCCGATAGGTAAGCTATGTGTAGAGTAGGTTTTAGTTCAAATACGGCAGATTTCAACTGATATTCGGTGGTTTTCGGCACGTTTTTATTGGCTTACTCTTTTCGAGGAGGCAACACAATTACTTGGGTTTCCCGAATTCTGGTAAACACATCATCGCTTGAAACAATAGGCAATCGCATTTCTGCGGCTGCAGCTCCGACAATAGCATCCATTAATTTCATACGGGTGGTTAACCGAACAGCAATAGATCGTCGCTGAATAGCCGGAGTCAGTTCAAGTATATGGCATTCATCCAGCATACCCTTAATCCGGGTACGTTCAGCAGCGTTGATATGGGGCTTGCACTGCATTTCCAGGTAGGTTATCACCGAAATAAATACCCTGTTGCCATCTAACAGTGCCAATACCACTTCGTCACCTTCCAATAAACGAATCAGGCAATTTGTATCAACCAGAATAGAAGTCATGGCGTTTAGTCCTCACGTAGTTCACGCTGAAAGGCCAGTGCGTCCTGTCCCCACTTCATGGTATCGAAATATTTTTTTGCATTGAATCCCTTTTGCAGAACCGTTGACGGGAGCGTTTCTAATGCTTTTGCTGCCTGCTTGCGGGTTGTTCCTTTTGGTAACAGAATCGTATTTTCAGAATTCGCTGGTTTTGTAGTAGCCATATTGGTAATATTTTGTCAACTATATCAACAAGTAATTTAGTGGGCAGGGTTCCGTCGAACAAACTATCCCACGCTCAACTATCCAACCCCCGATACAACCGTTTGAGCGAGATTGGACAATCGTGCAGACTATACAGTACGGCAGTAGCCTCATCGCCGTCGTAATCCCGCAGAATCCAGGTATTGTCCGGTTATTTGGTATAGACCGAAACATGCTTATACTCCTGACTCACAAGCATATACTCTTTAAAGGAAGGCAGCGTTCTGTACAAGTCAAACTTGCCGGTACGGTCGTATTTTTCGGTTGATTTTGACAGCACGTCAACCACAATCAGTGGATTCGTGATGGTATCCTCACGATCCTGATAGTAGATCGGCTTCTCGCAAATTACTACTGCATCGGGATAAGGAGAAATCGTAAAACTGAGCTTACTCCCTCAGGCTAACCCATGCTCCACCGCAAACTTCACTAAGTCGGCGGGTTTGTTGATGCCTAATTTGAGGTTGATATTGTTGCGGTGCGTTTTCACGGTGGCGACGCTCAGAAACAGCTTCTCGGCAATTTCGTCGTTGGTGAAACTCTGCCCAACAAGGCCAATAATTTCGATTTCGCGCTTCGTAAGCTGAAACTGTTTCTGAAACGAATCGTCGGCGTGTTGGTTGGGGTTGGTGCTTTTGGTGAGTTTGGGGTCGTAGTAGCGTTTGCCGGCCAACACCGTTTCAATGGCGGTCAGCACCTCATCGACGCCGGAGTTTTTCAGGATGTAGCCCGGCACGCCTAACCGCTGGCAGTCCTCCACAAACTTGCGGTCGCTATACATCGTAAGCATGATAATGCGCACCGTCGGGTAGTTTTTGATGAGTTTTTCGGCGGCTTCCAGCCCGTTGAGGTGGGGCATATTAATGTCCATCAGCACCACGTTGGGCTGCATCCGATGCACGGCATCGAGCACATCTTTCCCGCTGAATACCTGCCCCACAATCTGGAGGCCGTCTTCGGCGGAGAGCATCATTTTCATGCCATCATTAAACAGTTGATGGTCGTCGGCGATCAGGATTTTGGTCATTGTATGTTAGAATGAACTACCTCACCCCCGACCCCTCTCCTACTGAGAGGGGAGTCTTACACGTCTTACCGCTTCTGTTCAGGAAACTCTATCTGCCTTAACAAAACAAAGCGAACAGTAGCGTCCCCCCTCTCCGTTTGAAGGAGAGGGGTCGGGGGTGAGGTAAAATTAATACGGTATCTCAGCCAGCACTGTTACCCCGGAGGGGCTGATGTCAGCGTCGATTTTACCGTTTATAAAAGCCACTTTCGAGTGCAGGTTATTGTATTGCGGGGGGTTAGGCCCGTCGTCTTCGGCAATCAGCATCAAACTCGTGTCGCCATAGACCAACTGAAAAGTGGCCTCGGTGGCATCCGAGTTTTTCACGATGTCGTTGATGAGTTCAACGGCAATGCGGAAAATCTGTACCTCGGTGCTGGCATCCAACCGCCGTTCGGAGCCGGCCACAATATAGCCAAATCGAATGTCGGTGCTGGCAGAAACTTTGTCGATCGTTTCGGCCAGGGATTTAGCCAGCCCAAGTTCAGCAAAGTTCTTGGGCATCAGGTTATGCGACACCGTTCGGAGGTTGTCCACCGCCCGCACCAGCAGTTGGCGCGCTTCGGTAAGGAGCGGGAATTTCTCGCGCACGTC
>JAJAYX010000747.1 GCA_026785985.1 Rudanella sp.
AATTCCGAATTTATAATTCGGTACTCGAAAGTTTAAATAAACAACAAAAAAGCGGCTCCTCAATCCGGGGGCGGCTTTATAATTCAGCATATTCTCTCTTACTTTTTGCCTTTTGGAGCGGCCCGAAAAACCGCCGGGTCATTATAATCGCCGAATACGAACAGTCAAACAGTTCGGAGCCTGAGTGCTGCAATCCTGTATCAATGCAAATGAAGGGTCTGTCTCAGGAGCTTTCGTTCGGGTTTGAACAGGCGCAACGCCAGGTACGACAATACGACCACTGAGCAGACCATACGCCAACGTAAAACTGGCTTGTCGTGTACTAATGACTCGCCAAAGTGGTTGCCCGGGCCCGAAATTCCCGGCATCTAATCCAATTACATAAAACTCGTCGGTGTAGAGTTTCGTAAACACGTACTCACCCCGACTGTTGGTGGTAGTTTGCTCCACCGGTCGTCCTTCAGCCGGACTCCCGTCGCCATTGGGGTCGGTATAGACCGTGATGCGCACACCGGCAAAACCCCGTTCACCGGGTTCCTGCCGCCCATTGCGGGCAATGCCTCCTCCACTGCCATTATCCAGGAACACCACACTCGACAGCGATTGGGGCGTTAGACAAGCGGGAACAGTGATGCCCATAATATCCATCGCTTTCGACGCATCATTAGACAACGTAAGTAAATAATTACCAGGCATCTGCAGGTTATTTACGAATCCGTTGGGCATCACGATGGCTGCCGAACCTGTGGGTTTGCTCAGAATTTGCCAGGTGAAGCCCGTTGCTGCCGGGGTCAGCGTTGTTGACGAAACCCCGCAGCGTAACACAATATCTGGCCCGGCATTAGGCAGAGGAACCACAACCGTTGGTGAAAAATTCACTGTTACGGTATCCGTGCAAACCACGGAGGGGCTTTCGGGTTGGGGTAGTGGAGGTCCGTCGGGACTGGTCGAAAACCATTCAACTTTAACGGAGCCACTCATAGCCGGGCCATCCCAGGCAGGCCGAAACATCACCTGCCGAATAGAGGAATTCATCCACGATGTGTTTCTCAGGTCAATTTCATAGGTATGAAACTGACCATCGTTCTGTATTTTAAAATCTTTAATTCGCTCACCTGACCCCAGAAAATCAGAATCTTCCAGGTTCTGCCAATGGAACCGATACGAATCGCTGCCCTGCAAATTGAAGGCCGCTCTCACATAAACTTTGGGGTTCTCGCGTCCCCGCCACGAAACGGCGGGCGACTTAAGTTGCTGTGAACCAGTGCCATTTAACGTCAGGTGTAAATGATTGGTAATGAGTGAACCCGCGTCGGTGGTTTCTACCAAATGCCAGTTTAAACGGCTGTTGGTAAACCGAAAGTTAGGCCCTTTGTCGGGGCGGGGCTGGGTATAAACGTAGGAACGAATGTCGTTGATGTGCCCCACAATCAATTCATAATCAAAGTCGGTAACCGAGTTGTGATCGAGTTGGGCGAAGGGCGTGGCGGCAATATAAGCCGAACTGGCAGCCGATTCGCTGTCCGAAAACTCGTTTCCAAAAAAGGCTTCTTTGAAAAAAAGGTTTTGTGGAGAATACAACCCTACCCCAAAATCGTCGTCGCGGGTCAGGGCGACCCAGGGTTCCGTTGCCCGCACATTGATCATGGAAAAAGGGGCAATTTTCACCTGCTTATCGGCATTAGTATATGGCTCCGTCCCCGAATAATTCCACGACCGTTTGTAGTTACCGTTGAGATATAGACAGGGAAATTCCTGATCGCGAGCGTCATACTGGGTTTTGTCGGCCCGTGAAAACGTTACCCGCGCATGTACTTTAACCACATTACCCGACAGCCGGATCCAGTGTTCAATTATGGCTTCTCCCTCGTAGTTATTGAGATGCCAGAATTTAGGTAATGTTTTGACATACAACAGATTATTCCGCTTTTCAAACGCCAGAATCTTGCTGACGTTGTTATACGAATCGCCTGCCTGAATCGGATTCCAGCCAATCATTCGCCACGGCGGGTTCGCTTCAACGTTGGGGGGGAGAAACGGAACCGGCCCGCCATAAATTCCGATCTGCACCTGACGGCCCCGATCATGGTTGTTCACCATGTTAGAGCCATTTTTGGTTGACAAATGAGTTATGGCTCCTCCATACCGGCTATCGACACCAAGTTTAATTTGCCCGTTGTCGAGCACAGCCAACCCATCAATTGTGGTAGATTGCAGGGCACCATCCTGGGCGAGTGGTTGTGCCGAATGGAGTTTCAGCGTGGGAGCGATGGACGACAGCACAAAGGTATAAGGCCCCGGTGCCGAAAGCCCCGACACCAGCCCCGTTTGGGCATGAACAGATGCTCCACCTCTTGCATTGCCCGACCGAATAGACCAAAAAAATCCATTGGGAGCCTCCTTCAATTTAACAGAGGCTGCGTTGCTAGTCACGTCTGGCCCTGCATCAGGTTTCTGACAGATTACCTGCGCAACCGTGTGTTGGGTAGTGAATAAGGAAGTCAATACGATTCCAACCCAGATTCTTTCCCTCTTTCCTGCTCGTAAAAAAACCATACCTGGATTGATTTTCAAATCTCAGATATGGTTGTAACAAAATGTGTGCCATTAACACAAATTATTCACGTATGTGGCTATTTTCCCATGAATGCTTTGTTTTGTGCTTCAATAGTCATCGCATCTATGGTTGCAGACGTGATAATAACCCGGTACTGAAACGTCACCGATTTGCCTGCTGACAGTGTGTAGTTCATGGGTGCATCCTTACCGTTCGAGAAAACCGATGGAGCCAGTGGGTTAGCCGCATATAAGCCATACCC
>JAJAYX010000748.1 GCA_026785985.1 Rudanella sp.
ACCAACAGCAGGATACACCCCAACGTCAGTTGAACCCAGAGTGGTAACAGGCGGAGGTCATCGAGTGCATGGGTCATCTCGCTCACAGAATAGCCGCCTGATCAAAGTGAGCATCAAAGAGACCGTTTTGGTAATCGGTCTGGAGTTGGGCGGGAGACGTAAAGTGGTAGGCGAGCGGCAGGTGGCCAACGGGTTCTATGGTCTGAGCCGCCTCCACCTCGTTAAATACGCCAAGGTCATATCCGTTGGCCAGCAGAATACTGACGAGCAGGCCATCGGGTTCGCTCATCTGGTCATATACCACACCGGGAATGCCGGCCTTTACACCCGCTACAGGAATAAGGGTATTTACCAGCGTTCCAACCTGATACATAGTTTCAATTGAATCGTTGAAATTAAGTGTTGTTGTTTTCATGCTATTTACTGAGTTAAGCGTTAAAAAGATGAATAATTAAGGCAATTGATATATTTAATAAATTAGTCCTCGTTTTAGCCGCTTGCTTCAAGAGTAAAACGAGGGCTAATTTATTGATTGATTTGATTAATCTGGTGATTGACTTTAAAGCTATAAATTAATCACCGTCCTCGTCAGGCACTTTATCTTCATCCCGTTCAGAAAAGTCGAACGACAAGGGGGTTTTTAATTCGTCGGGGTCGGTAAATCCGAACCATTCTATCTTATGGAATAGGGCCAGCGGATCCATATGGGGCGTACTGACACCCCCTTCTTCCGATAAATGTATTAGAATCCCCCTGCCCGCATAGATGAAATCACTGCCAACAAGGCTCCAGGTAGGCGGAAATGGCTCATTAGCCAGGGCATCGGAAGCCAGTAAAAAGGCATCCCCATTTCCTGCTTCAAGGGGTTGACAGTCGAGGAAACGTCCGCCTGTCAGGCGCGACAGGGCGGTAATACTGTCAGTGAACGGAATCATCTCGACCCGTTCTACATAGGGGTCAATGAGAAGCAAATAAGAGGGAGAAGGGGTATTCATCAGGATAATATGGAGTAAAGGTGAGTTATTTGCGCTATACTCCTGAACATTAATCCGTAAAAAAAATTCGTTAATTTTATTATTAATTTATAATTTCAATTAAATATAAAGTATTTTGCCGCTTCTTTCGGGTGGCCAAACTTCGCTGTTTGATGTCGATCTGTATTCCCTCAATGGCTTTACTGAGGATAATCAATTCAGCTTGTGTTAGGGTGAGTACACGGTCGGGTGCATTTAGTGGACTCGTGGCCGGGAGAATTTTGCGAAGGAGTCGAGAAAATTCTTTAGGGCCAACGGTTTGCGGGGTACTCGCAGGGAGCAAATCGGACAGGAGATCGTTCTGGTTTGTTTTCATGTAGCATTCGTAGCCGTGGTCAATTTATTTCAGGCCGTTTTTACGAAGTGGGATTGTTTTTTGACTGCCTGAAGTTTCAGGGTTTGGCCCTTTTGGTTGAATAGCCGCACGAGTAGCCTTAGTAGTAACTGCCTGCTGTTTTACAAGGGAATTTGGTGGGGTTGAACCTGTTGGAGAGAGGGCAGACACTGCCCCGTTTGGACTGGTCTTCCTTGCGTGAATGATCCGGGCGATTTCCGCCAAAACTGGCATGGTCTCGGTGGGTGCTTTTCCCTGTTTAGCCAGTTTGATTTTCAGGTCATCGTTGAAATCACTCTCGATAGAACGGATTACCCGAATATGGTCACCCGATTGCCGAAACTCTTTCGCCAGGTTTTCCGCCCGTATTAAGAGTGGGCGTTGATTGGGAAACGTTACCCGAATCTGCATCATTTCGTCCCGGTTGGTAATTCGTTCGAGTGTCGCTCTGGGGCCGTCTTTAGGCATATTGCGGTTCAGCACCTCATCAATGCGCTTTTCAAGGGCGACAGCCTGTTCATGCGGTGAAGGGGCGGGAACGCCGGTGGGTGTCCGGGTAGGTATGAGTTCAACCGAGAGCGTCGTAGTGTGTTTGGCATTGGCCACATGCAGGGTAATCGCTGACAGGGGCTGATGGGGCATCTGCAACCGGCTCAAAGCATTGATGTTGAATCGGATGCCCGACAAATCATTGTCGTTTGCCAGCAGCAACGTTTCGGGGTTTACTTTATTGAGAATATTCTGAATGGTTAAATACTGGTCGTGCCCTGCCTGACCTCCGGTGGCCATGTACACTCTTGCTCCAGGCTGGGCGGGAGGATTGAGCTGGTGGTACGAGAGGCAGTTGATCGGGTTTTCGGAAATAAACACCTCTTTTACGGGTTGGCCGGGGATTATATTCGATACCCAGACGCTGTTGGACTTATCGCCGTAGGTATGGTTCCAGGCCGTTTGTCGGACGATGATACCCTGTACCCCTAATTCGTTTTCGAGCGGAAAAACGGTATTTGTTCCCCGGACAAGTTCTTCTTGTTGGGGGTGTTTACAGGTAAAGGATTTGTTGAGGATTTTATGCCAGAATTCAGGAGCCTGAAGGGTTCGAGGATTAATGAGTCGTTCGCCCGTCAGGTAGTCAGTGTCTGTTAGTGGTTTTAGCCGGTAATACTCGGCAACGGCTCCTTCCCGGTTCGTGGGGGTAGTCGCTATGCGGGCTGAAGGCTGAATGTGGTCATGATGCTGATACTGCGCGTTCCCGATGAGGTCTCCACAAACCCGATGCAGTTCATTCCATCCTTCCCCCGTTGACAGATCGAGCCGTTTATTGGCGGCAACTAAGTGAAGGATTGTACCGGAATCCCGGCTGTCTTCCGGGTTGAAGTAATAGTTATCCCCCGATTGCCTGTTTCGCCCTAAAAGGAGTTTGCGGCCCGTTTCCGGTTCAACCATCATCGGCCAGTTGCGAGTCGATTTTTCTTTACTGTAGGTGTAGCCGATGCTATGCAGATAGGACGTAAGATCAATGTTCTTTTTATACTGGTCGATGAGGGCTTGATTCTCAATTTTGCGATTTTCGCGCTGTTGTTGACTTTGATGGGGTGACATGGCGGCTTGATAAAAAAAGTCGGAATCGAAAATAAAGGATATGGGTATCAGCACCTGGCCCAATCACCCGGCCCAATCGAGTGTCGTTTACAGTAGGCCGGGTGCTGAGTAAATCAGCTCAGTTTGGGTTTGGGGGATTTTCGAGCTGGTGCCTTAGTACCGAGAGTCTTCGGTTGCTGGGTGGGGTTTTCCCGAATGGGTTTTACATGCTGGGCTGGGGTTGGTTTTTGGGGAGCGGCCACTTTATCAGTCGATTGCCGGGGAGCGGTCACTTTGGGGAAAACCTTAGCTGAGGGCGCCTTTTGCGGCTGAGAATCCTGTCCGGTCTTAGGTTTAGTGAGTTGGTCAGCGACTGGTGTAGCCTCCTTTGCTTCCATTTTGGCTTTGATTGCTATCGCTTTTCTTACCTCCAGAGGGGGGATGCGTTCAAAGGTTATTTTTTGTTTGGCTGCATTGACCCGGGCATAGGCTGAAAAAACTTTGCCTTCTTTTTCAAGCCCATCCAGTTTGAGTGCCTTTCCCTCGGCGAGTTTTTTTTGCTGGTTCGCATCGAGGGCCACCCCAAGCAAAGTCGAAGGCAGATGCAGTTTATCGGCCCTAAAAACAAGGAGTGTTTTGGTGTCAGCATCGACCCCGAGATAGCCCTGAAATGGTTTTTGGTTTCCTATGCTAACCATCTCAACCCGGCGACCCATATTGCCATAGCGTTCCAGATTGGCTTTGTCAAGGGTAGAAAACTGATGACCCAGATACCCTTCTTTGAGGTTGAGTTGAGCCTGCACATCAATTTGTTTTAGCACAGGGCCTTTGCCCGGTATGTTAGTGACGTAGAGTTTGCCAACGGTCTGGTCGTTCATAATCATCACATCGGTTTTTCGTCCATCAAGCAGTTTGCTAACCTGATCGGCCGTTTGCTGATTGACCTTGCCCTGTTGCGTGTTGAGTTTACTCACCAACTGATTGGAAAGCTGCTCAACACTGAAGCGGGTCCCCGTCAGACTTTGGAGGGGGATCGTAAATTCACCGGCATCGGGTGCCGGTGTTGTTGTATTGGGTGTCATTGTATGAATTGGTTTGGTTTGACTATCAGATGCAGCCTGTTGGGGAGCTTTCAGGTGTAGATTAGTTCAGCGTTTGATTTTGCGGGTGGACTTTACTTTGGCTGCTTTTTCGGGTTTGTTGCTCACAACCTCCACTTGATCCGTATTTTTTTGGGTGGGTTTGACAGCGGGTGAATTGGTTTTGGGGCCGTTGGTTTTTACCTGGCTCTGATTGACTGTCGTGCGGCTCAATCCGTTTTTTTCTTGTACCGAAACATTTGTTTTGGTTTCCTTCTTCTGATCAGCCTCGCCCTTTTGTTTGGCCCCTACCTTTTGTTTTTCAGCCTCCGGTTGTTTTCCCTGCACTTTTTTATTGGCCTTTACCGGGCCTTCGTTTTTAACCGTCTGCCGGGGAGCATTTTTAAGCTCCTCTTTGAGTTGTTGTTCAGGAATTCGGCGAAACTTAAAGCGCCGAATAGCAGGGGAAGCCTGCACGTATGCGTCGAAGGGCTTGCCGTCTTTGGGGCCGATCATACCCTCAATGCGGGTGGGCTTACCTTCCCGGATACTCTCCTGCTGCTCAGGGGTAAGTTTTACCCCATGCATCGTATGCGGTATATGAACGCGGTCCTGCCTCATGAC
>JAJAYX010000749.1 GCA_026785985.1 Rudanella sp.
ACTACAAGCCGATCAAACATCTCCAACGCCTTCAAAAAATTCGTTTTCCCAGAGTTGTTAGGCCCGATGAGCAGGTTCACCTTCTGGAGGTCGAGCGTTACGTCTTTAAGGCTTTTGAAGTTCTGAATGGAAACGCGCTTGAGCATGGCTGGTCGGCAAGTTGTAGGGCGCAATACTACGGATTTTTAGTTGATCACTGATACAGGGCAGGTGCTTTGGACTCCGATGCGGTGAATAAGGCGGCTATTCACCGCATGATTTGCGGAGATTAAACTTGAGAGAAAACAAAAAGCCGCTGGTTGTAAGACCAGCGGCTTTCCGTTTAGAAATCAAAAATTTATAACCCTAGACGGTTTCGACTGTGTGTTCCACTACGCTCACACCAGGTCGAAGCGGCCAAGATTCATCACCTTGGTCCAGGCGGCTACAAAGTCATGCACGAATTTCTCCTGCGAGTCGCTGCATCCATAAACTTCGGCAATGGCGCGGAGTTCTGAGTTCGAGCCGAAGATCAGATCGACGCGGGTGCCGATCCACTTGGGTTCGCCCGTTTTACGATCACTACCCACAAATACGGTCTGGGCATCTGAGGTTGCCCGCCAGGTGGTTCCCATGTCGAGCAGGTTCACGAAGTAGTCGTTGGTGAGGGCTTCGGGACGCTTTGTGAAAACACCATGCCGCGAGTGATCGAAGTTGGTGTTCAGCACCCGCATACCACCCACAAGCACCATCAACTGGGGGGCAGTCAGCGTCATGAGTTGGGCCTTGTCAATCAGCATACTCTCTGCCGCCGATTTGTGCCTGGCATTCGCGTAGTTGCGGAATCCGTCGGCGGCTGGCTCCAGCGCATCAAATGACTGCACATCAGTTTGGGCCTGCGAGGCATCGGCCCGTCCCGGCGTAAAGGGCACCGTCACCTCGTGACCGGCGTTCTTTGCCGCCTGCTCAACACCAGCGCACCCACCCAAAACAATCAGGTCGGCCAGTGAAATCATCTTGCCGCCCGACTGAGCACGGTTGAAATCGGTTTGGATGCTTTCGAGTTTCTCAAGAACCGTTGCCAGTTGAGCCGGATTATTGGCATCCCAGTCTTTCTGCGGAGCCAACCGAACACGACCCCCGTTGGTACCACCGCGTTTGTCGGAATTCCGATACGTGGAGGCCGAGGCCCAGGCGGTGGATACTAATTGGGACACCGACAGGCCGGAAGCAAGAATGGTAGCTTTCAGGGCATCAATATCTCCATCGTTGATCAACTCATGCGTAATGGCGGGGATAGGGTCTTGCCAGATCAACTCTTCGGTAGGCACTTCTGGGCCGAGATACCGTTCGACAGGTCCCATATCGCGGTGCGTCAGCTTGAACCAGGCTCGGGCAAACGCATCGGCAAATGCATCTGGGTTCTCGTGGAAGCGTTTTGAAATTTTCTCGTAAGCCGGGTCTGCCTTCAGGGCCAGGTCGGTCGTCAGCATCATGGGGGCATGACGGGTCAATGGATCATGGGCATCGGGTACTGTTCCGGCACCGGCTCCATCCTTCGGTTGCCACTGATGCGCCCCGCCCGGACTTTTCGTCAACTCCCACTCAAAGCTAAACAGGTGATCAAAATAGTCGTTGCTCCATTGGGTTGGCGTTTTAGTCCATGTTACCTCAAGCCCACTGGTGATGGTATCGCCTGCATTTCCACTGCCGAATGAGTTTTTCCAGCCCAGACTTTGCTCCTCAATGCTCGAACTGGCGGGTTCAGACCCAACGTGCTTGCCGGGATCAGCAGCACCGTGGGTTTTGCCGAATGTATGCCCGCCCGCAATCAGTGCCACGGTCTCCTCGTCGTTCATCGCCATGCGACCAAAAGTCTCCCGAATGTCATAGGCTGCACCCAGCGGATCAGGTTGTCCTTTTGGCCCTTCCGGGTTCACATAGATGAGGCCCATGTGTGATGCGCCAAGCGGTTGCTCCAGTTTGCGCTGACCATTGCTGCCGGCATACCGGATATCGTCGCCCAACCACTCGGTTTCAGAACCCCAATAAACATCTTCCTCCGGCTCCCACCTATCTTCACGTCCGCCACCGAAGCCGAACGTTTTCAAACCCATCGACTCGAGGGCGCAGTTTCCGGTGAGCACCATCAGGTCGGCCCACGAAAGTTTCCGGCCATATTTCTGTTTGATTGGCCACAGCAGCAAACGGGCCTTGTCAAGGTTTGCATTGTCGGGCCAGCTATTGAGGGGCGCAAAGCGCAGCATACCGGCACCCGCACCGCCCCGGCCATCGCCGATTCGGTAGGTTCCCGCGCTGTGCCAGGCCATCCGAATAAAAAAAGGGCCATAATGACCATAGTCGGCTGGCCACCAGTCCTGCGATGTGGTCATCAGATCGAAGATGTCCTGTTTCACCGCAGCCAAATCAAGCGTTTTGAAGGCCCCGGCGTAGTTAAATTCGCTGTCCATCGGGTTGGACAGTGAAGAATGCTGGCGGAGAATAGTCAACTTCAACTGATTTGGCCACCAGTCGTGGCTTCTCGTTCCACCGCCCGCGCTTTTGTTTAGTACCCCACTCGTGAATGGGCACTTGCCTACGGTGTTGACTTTACTTTCGTCATTAACATCCCATAGGGTTGTATCTGGATCTGCGTTATTTTCCATTGTCGATAAACTTATAGTATGTAAAGAATCAAATTTACTGGTCAAAAGTATAACCCATAAAGGCAGGAGCAAAATCGTTTTAATTTATTTGAACATAAGAAAAAGTTATACCTTAGTGACGACTTCATAATTTATACAAGCCAATGACGCTCGTTCAACTGGAATACCTGATTGCAATAGATCAATATAGACAACTGACCATAGCCGCCGATAAGTGTTTTATTAGCCAGCCTGCCCTGAGTATGCAGTTGCAAAAACTGGAGGAAGAACTAGGAGCCAGGCTCTTCGACCGAAGCCGACAGCCGGTGATGCCCACTGAGATTGGAAGGGCCGTAATCGAACAGGCACGGATTGCGGTGCAGGAGTCGCGCCGGATTATCGATATTGTTCAGCAAGCCAAAGACGAGGTAACGGGCGAATTACGGGTAGGAATTATTCCAACGCTGGCCCCCTATCTGCTTCCCCTGTTTTTGGCTCAGTTTCTACAGAACTACCCGGCTATTCGGCTCAGTGTGCGCGAGGTAACTACCGATACCCTGCTACAACTACTGAAATCAGAGCAACTCGATGTGGGCATCGCCGTTACGCCCCTCAGCGATGACACGTTTGCCGGGCGCCGGTTATTTCACGAAGAGTTTGTGGTCTATGTAGCCGGGCAGGAGACAGCAGCCGCCAAACAATACGTACTTCCCGACGACATTGACCCCGATCAATTGTGGCTTTTGGAAGAAGGTCATTGCATGCGTTCGCAGATTATGAGCCTCTGTGAGTTACGCAAACGCCGGGTCGAATGGAAGAATTTTCAGTATCAGGCGGGCAGTATCGAGGCCTTGAAGCGAATGGTAGAACGATACGGCGGTCTGACTATCTTGCCCGAACTGGCTATTATTGACTTACCAACCGAGCAACAGGCACAAGTTCGACGGTTTGCGGCCCCGGTCCCCGGGCGGGAAATCAGCCTGATTACTCAACCTAACTACGTGAAGCAACCGCTCATTGCTGCCCTGGAAGCCGAAATTCTACGCGCCATTCCGAATCGGATGCAACAATAGGCTACGATGAACGAGAAAATTTTGGCGCATCCGTGTATAGGTTTACAGGCTAAATACCGACCTTTAATGTCTATAGAAGACTACTTGCCAGTTTGGACACCTTTTCCGCTTCTCAACATTAATTTCAATCCATTATATTTGATCTTACTCAACACCCCGATTTCCTGGTGCATCACTTTGCCCAATGATATCTCTCCCAATTACCGTTTGGTTAGTCGATGACGACGACGATGATTTAATGTTACTTAAAACGGCTTTTGAGCGAGTCGATTCATCGGTGTTCCTCGAAACCATGCACGATGGCGAAGACCTGATTGCCAAACTTCAAAGCAGCTCGGAACGCCCCAATTTTGTGGTGTTAGATCTGAATATGGATCGGTTGAGTGGAATGCAGGCCCTTCAGGAAATCCGGCAGGAATTCCCCCAAAAAGAGCTTAAAATTATTGTTCTGACAACGTCGTTTAACCCCGATGACCGTTTTCATTCGGAAGTGATGGGAGCTAACGATTTTTTTGTAAAACCTACTGAGTTTAATGAATTGATCGACTTAGTCCGGGATTTACTGCGTCATTGGGTGGCCTGATTGAGCCACCACTGCAAAAACGCGGCTCCATCCATGAGCCAGGCAATGCTCAGGTGGATCAGCAAACCACCCCAGATACTTCGGCCATGTACAGGTCGGGGCGAAAATCGGCGCGGAGGTGAGCGCGGAGGTCACGGATCAGTTGTTTCATCTAAAAATCAGGAGGCCAGTGTATCTATCAGGCCAGCAATTTCGGATTCTGCATTGAAACTGTGTAAACAAATTCGGATGCGCTCCTGACCAACCGGAACCGTGGGGCTGAGGATGGCCCGAACATCAAACCCAGCTCCCTGAGCGCGGGCTGCAACCGCCCGACAGGCTTTGTTTCCCTTGATGAGCAAACACTGAATGGGCGACGAACTATCTGTCCAACAGGCGGTTGGCATTCTTTGTAACGCTATATCCCGAAAGAATACTACGTGTTGATGCAGTTTCGCCCGTTGTTCAGTGAGGATTGGTAATTGCTCATGGGCGCACTGAATGGCCAGCAAACTGTGGGGCGGCAGGGCAGTGGTGTAGATGAACGAACGGGCCGTGTTGATCAAATAATTCCGCAGCAACCCTGACCCCACCACGGCGGCCCCGTGAACCCCCAACCCCTTGCCAAACGTGTGAACGCGGGCCAAAACACGATCCTGCAAGCCCAGTTCAACCACCCGTCCTTCCCCATTGATACCATAAACACCCGTTGCATGAGCCTCATCCACGATCAAATGGGCTTCATAATCGGCGCACAACCCGACCAACTCAGCGAGGGGGGCCATATCGCCATCCATCGAATAGACGGACTCTACGGCCACAAAAATGCTGGGCGTTTTCTGGTCACGGGCTTCCCGCAACAATGTGCTTAAATGGTCGAGATTATTGTGCATGAATCGGTGACGTTCGGCATAGGAAAGCCGTGCCCCGTCGATCATGCTGGCATGAATCAGTTCGTCGGTCAACAGCACGTCGCCCCGTTGCGGGAGTGATGATAGCAGGCCAATATTGGCATCGTAACCGGAATTAAAAACAAGGGCACTCTCCGTCTGGTAAAAAGCAGCTAACTGGGTTTCGACTTTGTCAGCCAGGGAGGTATGGCCTGCCAGCAGTCGAGAACCTGTGGCACCATTTAAGACGCTAGTTCTTTGATAATCAGTTTGTTGAATCGCTTGCCGAAGGGCCGGAGAACGGGCCAAACCGAGGTAATCGTTGGAGCAGAAATCAACGAGATTGCTCCCTGAGTGAAGTTGACGAAGCAACCCCATCTGCTCGCGCTGACGCAGCCGATTAGTAAGGAAGGTGGTGTTTTGGTACATTGAACCACAAAAATAGAAAGGGATAGGAACACAGTAGTCGCGTCTGGGCCTCTATCCAAGAAATTTATCTCCGATGAAACAACTCTTTCTGCATCCGGCTATGCTGGTTTTTTTAGGCGGAGGCACGGGTAGCCTGCTTCGCTACGGACTGGGGCAGTGGTTGCCGGCGATGCTGAGCGGTCGACCATTCCCGCTGGCCATTTTGGGAGCTAACATGCTCGCAAGTGCCGTTTTGGGGGCCGCTGCCGGGGCCTTTGCCAGCCGGTTAATCGGTAATGATCTTCGTTTACTGATTGGGGTGGGCTTTTGCGGTGGCCTCAGCACATTTTCCAGTTTCAGTGTCGATACCCTGCTTCTGTTTCAACAGGGCCGACCGGGTGTGGCCCTGCTCAATATTGGACTCAATGTAGTGCTTTGCCTGTTGGCCTCTGCCGCTGGCTTTTGGGCAGTTTTAACCAATAATTAACTCCTTTCGCTAAAAATCAGGTGGGGAAAATCCGGGAATCACGCCTACATTTGAGTAATAGACTTGGTTTTGCTTTCCTTTCAGTTACCGTACCCATGAAAAAGTTGTTCATCCTGTTAATCGGAACCATTGCCTTCTTCATTTCAGGTGCATTCACGTCACTGAATCAGATTTTTGTTTGGGATCACTACAAGATTCAGTTGACCGTTCCCGACGATTTCACCATTGTTAAAAATACCGATGATGAGTTTGCTATGAACGGCGACGGTATGGAACTGACGATGGAGCTTTTCGAGCAGAATATCACGATTGACGAGCTGGACGAGGCTGTGAAAAAAGGAGCAGATGCCATGAAACTCGAAGCCCTCGATGAGGAACACGAACTGGACATGAACGGGCTCGAAGGGTATTACGTAGAAGGCATGTTGAAAGGCAATCGGGTGATGTTCGCGGGCCTGATGGACTCTCAGTCGCACACCAACTTTTTTCTGGCACTCACCTTCGATGATACCGATAAAACGGCTGAGGCTGATGCGCTTCGCATTCTGAGCAGTATTAAACACGCCCGTTGAAACTATCTATTCCTTTCTCCTGACCACTACGGCCGAACTGTGCAGTTCGGTCGTTTTTTTGGCAACCACTGTAAGTTTTTCGGGCCGCTGACGACTAACTGATTTATAACGACACTCTTTGGCACGTGGAAAAGGAATTTATCGAGTTGATCAATCGGCATCCGGGCATCCTGTATAAGGTCTGTAGAGCCTATGGTCAGCAGGAAGCCGACCGGCAGGATTTGTATCAGGAAATTGTGCTTCAGCTTTGGCGGGCGTTTCCTATGTTCAGGCAGCAGGCCAATGCCAGCACCTGGATGTATCGGGTGGCGATGAACACGGCCATTTCCGACTATCGAAAAGGGAAACGAACCCACCCAACCATACCTTTTTCCCAACTCATCACCACGCTCCCCGACCTCTCCGACGAAGACACCTTACCCGCCGAAATAAGCCAGTTATACGAGGCCATCAACCAGTTAGGCAAGATTGAAAAAGCCCTGATTCTGCTTTATCTGGATGACAAACGCTACGACGAAATTGCCTCAATTATGGGCATCACAAAATCAAATGTGGGCGTAAAACTCAACCGGGTCAAAGCCAAACTTGAAAAATTAGTGAACACATAAACAACTCAAATCCATGAACTTAGACGAATTGAAAACAAGCTGGAAAACGTTAGACAACAAACTAATGATGACTCATGCCCTGACTGAAAAGATGGCCCGTACATTGATTAATGATCGGTCGCGGGGGACCGTGGCGAGCATCATGGGCGAACTGAAACGGGTAGGTTTTTTCTTTGCCGGACTGATGGTTGTGTTCGGGGTTATTCTGGCCACCAATCCTTTCGACTACTCAGGTCGGACCGAGTTTATTCCGGTCGTTTTATACAGTCTGTTGGTGGTGGTTGCCCTTTTTCTGATTGCGCGGGAATACCAACAGGTTCGGCAAACAACGCTGGCCCAAAGCAACCTGCACGAAAGCCTGAATCAGGTGATTAGGATACACGAACAGTATCTAAAAACAATGGATCGGGTTTGGAAACTGAGTCTGGTGATTGGCTGTTTGTTCGGACTTTCGCTAGTTGCCCGCCATTTTTCGGACTATGGTCTCGCGAAATTTGTGCTACTTGCTAGTGGACAGGCCCTAACGGTTGTCGCCATGTATGCCCTCGCAAAGTGGCTTATGGGTCAGGCTCCCAATTCGCACATCGACCAGTTGAAAGCCCACCTTGAAGAATTGGAAGCGTTGGAGGGTTGACTCCTGCCTGATTTCACTCTCCGAAACGCCGGACTGTCACTCTTTGCCCATGAAACTCCTCCCCTTCTTGCTCCTTTTGATTACACCTGCCTTTGCGCAGTGGAAAATGCTTCCGGTTAACACCGCGGCCAGTTTTCGGGCGGTGAGTGCGGCCAACGGAAAAGTGATCTGGATTGGCGGATCGGGTGGAACATTTTTGCGCTCAACCGATGGGGGCGACACCTGGCAAACCGGCACGGTCAAGGGTGCCGAAACGTGCGACTTTCGCGATGTACAGGCCATTGATGCCCAAACCGCCGTGTTCATGAGTGCAGGCCCCGCTGAGCAGGGGCAAGCCCGAATCTACCGAACCACCAATGGCGGGCAGTCGTGGACCCTCTGCTACCAAACTCAGCAAGCGGGCGTTTTCTTCGACGGCCTTTCGTTCTGGAATGTCCGGCAGGGCATTGCTTTCAGCGACCCGGTGGCGGGGCGTTATGTGCTGATCCGTACGGACGATGGCGGGCAGACATGGCAACCCATTCCCCCGTCTCAAAGCCCGGCAGTACACCCCGGCGAGGCCGCTTTTGCAGCCAGTGGAAGCAGTATAGTGGTTCAAGGTTCCCAAAATGTCTGGATTGGTTCGGGTGGAGTGGGTGGTGGGCGCGTGTTCCGATCGACGGATAGTGGACGGTCGTGGGCGGTGTCGGAAACGGGCATCCCTGCCGATTCGAGCAAGGGCGTGTTTGGGCTGCATTTCTTTACCGCCAAAGACGGCATTGCTGTGGGTGGCGATCATAAAAATGTGACCACGCCCGGCCCCAATCTGGCTCTCACCCACGATGGCGGCAAAACATGGTCGCCCATGCAACCGGCCACTCCTGCGGGACTAAAAGAAGCCGCGTGGCGACTGCCAAATGGGCATTGGCTGCTGGTGGGACCGTCGGGCACCAGTCTGTCTGCCAACGAGGGCAAAACGTGGCAGTCGTTGGATCAGGAGCCTTTTCATGCCCTGGTTTGCACGGGCAATACGTGTTGGGCTGTGGGGGCAAAAGGGCGGGTTGCCCGGCGTACATTTTAGGCGTGGTTTTTCGTTAGTTACGAAACACACGTTCTCTCTTTCGGTGGTTATGCGCGTTCTTACCTTGTTGGTGGTGGGGTTGATAAGTGTTGGTAAACTTGTGGCCCAGACTCCTACCCCTTTACATCCCAAAAATCAGGTTTCATTTTCCTGCAATTACACCGGCCAAAAAAGTCCGATGGTTACTTGCAACAATGTGGCCTCCCCGTCGAATGGCCATGCCGAGCGGGTGGTAGACCGAATTCTGAAACCCATTGGCCTGTTGCGCAACTTCAACGTGATGGAGTGTCCCGACACGCGCAACTGCTTTGCCACGGTGGTGCAGGGACAACGGTTCATTATTTACGACGGGGCTTTTATGCAACGCATTGAAGAAGAAACCGAAACTGACTGGTCGGCCATCAGTATCATGGCTCACGAAATTGGGCATCATTTGCAGGGTCATACCATCGACGGAAAAGGTGCCCGACCTCAGAAGGAGATCGAAGCCGACAAGTTTTCTGGCTTTGTGTTGCACCAGTTAGGAGCCTCGCTCGAGGAATCGTTTGCCGCCATTCGTGCCCTGGGCAGCGAACACCCAACGTCCACGCACCCTGCCCGGGCCGATCGGCTGGATGCCATCAAAAAAGGCTGGCTGGAAGCCGACGAAATTTATCCGCGTTCGGAATCAGCGCGGACAAATGCGCCTATTGCCTCGAAACCAGTGGTTCAGCGTCCGGTAGCAACCCGACCCGCCACAGCCCCGCCAACCGTGACTCGCAACCCCGAAGCCGCTTCAGCAGCGACTGCTACCCGCCCCACGCGCCCCGTTGCCAGCAAACCCGCCGTGATTGCCGCGAACCGATTTAGCTGTGTATCAGGCAATTGCTCTGACGGGCACGGCACTTATGTTACCCCCAACCGTGAACGCTATGTGGGTGAGTTTGTCGATGGCGACAAGCACGGACAGGGTATTCAGTATTATGCCGATGGCAAAATGAAGTATAAAGGAGCCTTTGGCGACAACGAACGGGCGGGATTCGGCACCTATTATTTCAGAAACGGAGACCGCTACGTAGGGCAGTTTGCCGAGAATGCTCCGAATGGCAAAGGAGTTTATTATTTCTCGGATGGGAACCGGTTTTTGGGAC
>JAJAYX010000750.1 GCA_026785985.1 Rudanella sp.
AACCTGAACGATAAAACGATTGAGGGCATCCGCCGGAAAGACAAACCGGCTTTTTCGGTGCAATATCACCCCGAAGCATCGCCCGGCCCGCACGATTCGCGGTATCTGTTCGATGAGTTCGTACAGTTGATGAAATAAAATACAAAACCCCTGCTGAGTGATTGGCAGGGGTTTTTTCGTTGTAATTTTAGGTCGCCATTTCTGCCACTATTTCCATGTACTGGTTCCTATCCCTCCTGCTACTATTTTCGTTCATTACCCCTGCTCAAGCGCAAAACCGTTTCGCACTCGACTCGCTGGCTAACAAAGCAAGGCAGTATCTGAATGCCCGGCAACCCGATTCGCTCTATGCAATGATGGGCGATGCCTTCCACAAAGAAATCCCTGCCGACCAGTTCCGCACGATCACGGCGGGTTTGTCGGGGCAGTTAGGCAATTGGAAACTGAACACGTTTCGGGGATTTAAAGGGTCAGCGATTCGGTACAAGGCCACGTTTGCCAACGCGCCCATGGATTTTTACCTGAGTCAGGATAGCAGCGGGCGAATTCAGACGTTTCTGTTTCGCAACTACGAACCTGACCCACCGACCTCGCTCCCGACGGTTGTTAATACCAACCCACTGCGAACTCGTTTCGATCAGCAAGTTGATTCATTGACGCGAACGTTTTTTGCCCGAAATAAGGCCGTGGGCCTGAGTATTGGGTTGTTGCGAAACGACAGTCTGTTTGTTTTTGGCTATGGCGAAACGGCCAAAGGCAACAAAACTCCGCCCACTGCCGAGAATCTTTTTGAGATTGGCTCCATTAGCAAAACCTTCACAGCCACCCTGCTGGCCGACCTTGTGGAACGGGGCAAACTCAAACTGACTGACCCTGTAAACCGCTATCTGCCTGATTCGATTCCGGCACTTCAAAAAGACGGTAAACCCGTAACACTGCTTACGTTGAGTAATCACACATCAGGCTTGCCCCGTTTGCCAACCAATCTAAATCTGTTTGCCAGCCCTATCAACCCTTACAAAACTTATGATCGGGCTGCGCTGTTTTCCTTTTTGAAATGGGCCGAATTAGCCACACCACCGGGGCAAACACTGGCCTATTCAAACCTTGGCGTTGGCCTGCTTGGCACGGTACTGGAACTCAAAACCGGACAATCATACCAAACGATGTTGACGAACCGCATCACCGGGCCGTTAAAAATGAACCATACATTTTTGACTATCAGCGATATACAAAAACCGTTATTTGTTCAGGGACACGATTCCGAACGAAATCCGGCATCATCCTGGGAGTTTCAATCGCTGGCGGGTGCAGGGGCCATTCGTTCCACGGTCAACGACCTGATGCTGTATCTGAAAGCACAAATGGGCGCGGCACCAAAATCGCTGACGAAAGCCATTCGTTTAACCCACCAGCCTACCTTTAGCGAAACAAGTCGGCAAATCGGGCTTGGCTGGTTTACGGATAAGCAAGGCTGGTTCTATCACCATGGAGGAACCGGTGGATTCACCAGCTTTGCGGGCTTCAGTCCTGACAACCAAATGGCTATTGTGGTGTTATCAAACGCATCGGCTCGCGTTGATACCCTGAGTCAACAATTGATTGAATTAGTTCATAAAAAGTAATTTTTTCGGAGAATAACATCTTATCCTATGCAACTTAACGTCGGCTGTACCCTGCAATTTGACGCTCAGGAAGCCACGCCTGTCATTTTTATGCTTCGACCCCGCTCCTGTAGCGGTCAGAGGATTATAGCACAAGAGTACGAAATTACTCCCAACGTTCCCGTTACCGAATTCACCGACCGATATGGCAATTTGTGCCAGCGTTTGGGGGCCCCCGTTGGGCCGTTCACCGTTCGCACAGCCGCCACCGTGCAAGCCGACGATGCCATTGATGTGGCTCCCGGCGCACCTTTCGTTCCTGTGGAAGACCTGCCCGATGATGTATTGCACTTTATCTTGCCAAGTCGTTATTGCCAGTCGGACCAGATGAACGACCTTGCTGCCAGGATTGTGGCCAACATCGAAATACCCGGATACGATCAGGTAGAAGCCATTCGGCGGTGGATCAATCAAAATGTCACGTACCGGTATGGCGTAAGTAATGCCAGTACATCAGCTACCGACACTGCCGAACAACGAATGGGTGTCTGCCGCGATTTCACTCACCTCGGCATTGCCCTATGCCGCAACCTGAATATTCCTGCCCGAATGGTAGTGGGATACCTACACAGCCTGAAACCGATGGATCTGCACGCCTGGTTTGAAGCCTATGTAGATGGTCGCTGGTATACTTTCGATGCCACTCAAACAGAACCAAAAGGCAACCGGGTGACGGTTGCCTATGGACGCGATGCCGCTGATGTTGCCTTCACTACCCAATTTGGGCCAATGATGTTGAACCAGATGGAGGTTTGGGTACGGGCAGGGGAGTAATATCTATCGTTTCCCCTTCCCGCCCCGCCGGTTTTCGCCTTTGGCAGCGGTGTCTTCTTTGCGCTTCGAGCGGCCCGATTCAACAAGGCCGGGTGCTTTGGCTTTTGGTTTCTCACTCCCGGAACCACCCCGGTTGACCGCCCCTTGCCGACCGGAACCACTGTCACGGCGACCACTATCGCGGCTATTGTTGCTGGCGAAGTTCATGTCGGCATCGGAAGCCCGCTTGCCGCTGTCGCCAACGAGGGCGAAATCCATGCTTCGGCGGGCGAGGTTGGTTTCTTTCACTTTCACCTGAACGGCATCGCCAAAGGTGTACATCTTCTTGGAACGCCGACCAATGATGCGGTAATTATCTTTGTCGAACTCGAAAAAGTCGTTCGACAAATCGCTCATGCGGACAAGTCCCTCGCAACTGTTTTCGGGGATTTCTACGAAAATACCGAACTCCGTAACGCCCGAAATCACCCCCTCGAACACCCGGTTAGAGTCCATGCGGCTCATGAATTCCACTTGCTTGTATTTGATACTGGCGCGTTCGGCTTCGGCGGCTGC
>JAJAYX010000751.1 GCA_026785985.1 Rudanella sp.
ACCCGACGGTGAAGGTGGGGAAGTTGCCAAATGGCCTGACGTATTTTATCCGCAAAAACGCCGAACCAAAAAACCGGGCTGAACTGCGATTAGTGATCCGGGCAGGGTCAGTGCTGGAGACCGATGCCCAACAGGGTTTGGCGCACTTTATGGAACATATGGCGTTTAACGGCACTAAAAACTTCCCTAAAAATGAATTAGTCAACTTCCTGCAAACGTCGGGGGTGCGGTTTGGGGCCGATTTGAATGCTTACACCAGTTTTGATGAAACAGTGTATCAACTGCCCGTGCCAACGGATTCGGCAAGGTTGTTCGAGCGGTCGTTTCAGATTCTGGAAGACTGGGCGCACAATGCCCTGCTCGACTCCACCGAAATCGAAAAAGAGCGTGGGGTTATTCTGGAAGAAGCCCGGCTGGGGCGTGGTGCCCAACAACGAATGCGCGACAACTATTTTCCGCTCATTCTGAACAACTCGCGCTACGCCAGCCGACTGCCCATCGGCAAAGACAGCATCATCAAGTCGTTTAGCCCGGCATTGCTCCGGCAGTTCTACAAAGACTGGTACCGCCCTGATTTGATGGCCGTTATCGCCGTGGGCGACTTCGATGTGAAGCAGGTGGAAGCCATGATTCGCGAAAAATTTGGCCGGATTCCGTCAGTTGCGTCGCCTAAACCCCGGCCCGAATATGGAATTGATGCGCACAAAGACACCAAAGTGGTGATTGTGACCGACCCTGAACAACCCAACACGGTTGTTCAGGTGATTTATAAACGCCCCGAGCTAAAAGAACGCACGCTTGGGGATCTGCGCAGCAGTCTACAACGGAGTTTATTCAACATGATGCTGGGCAACCGGATTCAGGAGTTGACCCAAAAAGCGAATCCACCCTTTGTGTATGGAGCCAGTAATTATGGTGGATTTTTAGGCAATCTGGACGCATTTTCGTCGGTAGCAGTACCCAAAGATCCCGCTGGTCTGGAGGCAGCTCTCCGGGCAGTGCTCGATGAAAATGCCCGCGCTAAACAGTTTGGCTTTACGGCTACCGAGTTGGCCCGCGCTAAACAGGAACTAAAAACGGGTGTAGAACAGGCGTATCGTGAACGCGAAAAAACCCGATCTTCGTCGCTGGTGGGGCAATATGTGCAGTATTTTTTGGACGGTGACCCCGCCACGGGCATTCCTTTTTATTATGATTTCGTTAAGAAAAACCTCGACGGTATTCAGTTGACAGAAGTCAATCAGTTAGCGGGGCAGTTTATTCGCAATGAGAACCGGGCGGTTATTATCATGGCTCCCGAAAAGGCCAAGTTACCCACGGTGGAACAGGTGATCAGCTATATTGACGATGCCGGAAAGACCCTAACGGCTTACGTCGATCAAACGATCAACAAACCCCTGCTGGCTAATCAGCCCGCGGCCAAACCCGTGGTAAGCGAGTCGGAAAACGTGGAAGTTGGCCTTACAGAATGGACGTTGGCCAACGGAGCAAAGGTGGTGCTGAAACCAACCGATTTCAAAAACGATCAGGTGTTGTTTTCGGCAATTAGCTATGGCGGCACATCGCTCTATGACATGAACGATTACGTGACAGCCCGATTTACCTCCACCCTGATTGGGCAAGGTGGCACGGGCGAGTTCAACCAGATTCAGTTGGGCAATTTTCTGGCGGGTAAGTCGCTGAGTGTAGGGTCATACATCAGCGAGATCAACGAGGGTATAAGTGGTAGCACGGCGCCCAAAGACTTAGAAACAGCCTTCCAACTGATGTACAGCCAGTTTACGCAACCCCGCAAGGATGCCGATGTGGTGCAGGGCTTCCTGTCGAATCAGCGGAGTTTACTGCAAAATCAATTGGACACACCTACGCCACAAAAGGTGTTTCAGGATACAATTTCCATCACGCTGGGGCAGAATAACTCCCGTCGGCAACCCCTTCGCCCCACCGACCTCGACCAGATTAACCTGGATCGGGCCGGGCAGATTTATGCCGAACGCTTTGCCAACGCGGCCGATTTCACGTTTCTGTTCGTGGGGAACATCGACCCAAAAACGCTCAAACCCTTAGTCGAAAAATATATCGGTGGGTTGCCGGGAAATGCAGCTACAGCCAAAGAAAATTTCCGTGATCTGGGCATCCGAATTCCGGCCGGGCAACTGAGCAAAACGGTGTATAAGGGCCTGGAAGCTCGGGCAACGGTTCAGTTGGTGTTTAGTGGCGATTTTGACTGGAAACCCGAAAATACCGCTCAAATAGATGCTCTGGCGGAGGTTCTGGAAATTAAACTGACCGAAAAACTTCGTGAAGAAGAAGGAGGTGTTTACACGCCTAGTGCCAGTGGTTCCTATAGTAAGTTGCCCGCCCAACGCTACACGTTCCGAATCGGTTTTGGTTGTGCCCCCGAAAACGTGGATAAACTGATTGGCAAAACGCTCGGCATTATTAACGAAATACGCCAAAAAGGAGCTGATCCGAAAGATATTGACAAATTCAAAGCAGAAAGTCGTCGGGAAACCGAACTGCAATTGAAAGATAATAACTTTTGGCTCGGCTATTTAACGAACCAGTATTTCAATCAGGACGACCCTGCCGAAGTGTTGCACGAAGCCGAACAATTGAACAAAGTGACAGTTGAGAGTACAAAAGCGGCAGCTAATAAGTACTTATCAGGGCAGAACCTGATTCGATTCGTGCTGATGCCCGAACGCAAGCCGTAGTCTCTAATTTCGACTTCAGATTACTTATGGTGCAAGTAGAAACCGCAAGTTCACTACCTTTTGCCCGCAGAACAACACTCCTTGACAAACGTCCGTCTTATGAAACCATACGCCACATATATCGCGGAGGAGTTTGCCCTCGACGATATGTTTATGCGGTGGGTTCAACACCCGGATGATGACGAGGTGGCCTTATTTTGGCAAAGTTTCTCCCGGCAGTATCCTCATAAACAGTTGGTTATAAATGAAGCCCGACGCATGGTTCTAGAGTGTTGGGTGCCTTTGCCAGGGGCGTTAACCCACGACGATATGTCGAACGTGTGGCAACGTATTCGGGTATCGTTACAGGATTTAGATGAGATAAGGCCTCTTCAACTCAATGTCAGGACAGTGGTGGCCTGGTGGTATTTTGGCCGGACTGTGGCTGCTGCCCTGGGACTGTTGCTTTTTGTGGGTTGGGGGTTCTGGATACATCAAAGCGATCACTTGAAAGCTATTCGTTCGGGTAGTGCTCAAGTTAAGGTAGTGCGCCTTCCCGATGGATCGGAGGCTTGCCTGCAACCAAATAGTCAGCTTGAATTTGCCCAACAATGGGTCGATGAAACACCCCATGCCGTTTGGCTTCAGGGCGAAGCCCGATTCTCGGTTGTTCGGCGACCCAAAACAACCATGTTCCGTGTTCATACCTCCGACGTAACGGTGGAGGCTACCGGCACTGAATTTTGGGTAGGTCAACAGGCTGAAGGAACGCGCATTGGATTACAGACGGGTAGCCTGACTTTGTTGCTAAACGACGATGAACGCCGGGTGACCATGAACCCCGGCGATTCACTGGAAGTTCGTGGCAAGCTGGTGTTTCCGCTGAAACTTGCTGTCAGTCAACTGAGTAAAGCCGTAAAACGATAGAATAACTATATCGTTTGGTAGATTGATAGCAATTGCTATTTTTTTAATGCCGTTTTTTCTGATAAAGTCTATACATTTAACCCGGCAGTTGTCGCTGTGGTGATTCAAAGCACCGAAACGACACTGACTATTCCCGAATCCATTATGAAGGAGTCCGTACTAAACAGACGGCAGTTCCTCCAGTCGCTCGGCCTGTCGGCTCTGGCAATTTCTGCCGGGGCCGACCCGCTGACGACTCCTCTACCCCTCAAAAAATCCGGTTTGCAAATTGGATACTCAGCCATTACCTGGGGAGGCAATGATGCACAGGCGATCAAAGACATCTCTGCGCTCGGCTACCGGGGTATTCAGCTACGGGCCAATGCGTTTGGGCCATACCGGGCAAAACCCTCGGAGTTGAAAGCGTTGCTCGACGAAGCCCACCTGCAACTCTGCATGTTTTCGAGCGGCAATGTCGAAATAGACCCGGCAAAAGAGCAAAGCACCATCGACACGCATGTGGCTCATGCCAGCTTTGTGAAAGCTTTGGGAGGGTCAGCTATTCAGTTGACCAACAGTGCTCGGCCCAAAGACCGACTGCCAACTACCGAAGAACTGAAGCGCTTGGCCGAAGTAATGAACAAGATTGGCCAGCAAACTGCCGATTTGGGCGTTCAGGCGATGTACCACAACCACATGAACCAACTGGGCGAAACCCCCGAAGAAGTTGATGTGATTGCGCAGGCCCTGAACCCAAACTACATGCGGCTTCTGCTCGACATTGCCCATTATCGGCAGGGGGGCGGTCAACCGGAAAAAGCGGTGCTTCAATATCGCGATATTTTGTCGGCCCTGCACCTGAAAGACACCATGTCGCCTTTGCCCGACAAACCCGAAAACCCCAAAGCCTACAAGTTTGTGGAATTGGGGCGTGGCATTGTGAATGTACCGGCCGTGTTCAAATCATTGGATACGATTAGTTTCAAAGGCTGGGGTATTGTTGAACTCGATGGGGTTCCCGAAAAAGACAAAACAGCCGCTCAATGCGCCGGTATCAGCAAGGATTATATTACCAGGACGTTGAAATTCCCCTTATGAAATCGCTCTTCTTTTCTGGCCTTGTTCTGCTCACACTTATTGCAAGCAGGCCTCCACAGGCTCATAACACCCTGACCGCCAAGGAAAAACGCGATGGCTGGAAATTGCTTTTCGATGGCAAAACCACTACTGGATGGCGTGGAGCCTATTCAGACAAGTTTCCGGCGGGTGGTTGGGCCGTGGAAGATGGCACCCTATCTATTGCCAAAACCGACGGGCGAGAGTCACGCAATGCGGGCGATATTGTCACCGATGGCGAATACAGCAATTTCGATCTGACGTTTGAATTTCTTCTGACCGACGGAGCCAACAGTGGTCTGAAGTATTTTGTGGTAGAGCATCAGCCTAAACCGGCTGGTTCGGCATTTGGGCTGGAATACCAGGTGCTGGACGATGCCAAACACCCCGACGCTAAAATGGGCCGCGATGGGAACCGCACTGTGGGATCACTTTATGATCTGAAAGCGGCTCAAAATAAGCAGGTTAACCCCATAGGCCAATGGAATCAGGGGCGAGTGCTGGTGAACGGCATCCACGTTGAGCATTGGCTTAATGGCAAAAAAGTGCTGGACTATGAACGAGGCAGTGACGATTTTCGTAAGCTGGTGACCATGAGCAAATACGCAACACCAGCCTACAATGCCAACGGACGATTTGGTGAGGCTCCCAAAGGCCACATTCTGTTGCAAGACCACGGCGAAAAAGTATCCTTCCGGGATATCAAGATCAAAATGTTGTGAGCAGAGGGTATCCTGACTAAAAACGGTGGCTGATAC
>JAJAYX010000752.1 GCA_026785985.1 Rudanella sp.
AACCAATGTAGACCGCATCGGCCTTCAGCCCCACATCGGCCAGAATATCCCGGAGCCGAACGCCCGTCCACTGGGCGCAGCTTACCGCGCCCTGATCCCAGGGGTTGCCCGACGTTTGCGGCTCGAACCCCGACCGGCCATTGCCGCCACATTCCAGCACTAGTTGATACGTGTAGGGTTTGAACCGTTTTTTCAATTCGGCCAGCGTATACGTTTTGTGTGCCTTCACCGATTCGCCGTTAATGGTCAGCGTCCAGGCGTCTACGTTCTCGGGGACATCGGGAATCAGGCCGTTGTTGCGGATAAACATCCGGTCGGCCGGCGTTATGCGGTCGTCGAGCAGGTGCGGGGGCGTTTCCACGTTCCAGGGCTTGTCGTTCAGCACGATCATGTCCTTGTGCTTACTAGTCATCGGATCAGCCGGGTCGCCGGTGAAGTCAAAAGCCAGCGGCAGGTAATGGCGTGGCAATTGGTCAGCAAAGACCAGTTCGGTTCCCAGCAGGGTTGTGAGCGTGGCGAGGGTGCTGTGGCGCAGAAAACCCCGGCGGTCAAAAAGTCGGTTTGTCGGATCGTGCTTGGGCATATGGACAAAGATAGCTCACAACCCGTATTTATCCAGTAAATAGACCAGTGCGGCCATGGAGGCTCCACCCAGTTCGAGTTCACGCTTGTTTACGCCCTCGAAACGATCAATGGCAGTGTGGTGAAAGTCGAAGTAGCGTTGTGAATCGGGTTTGAACCCAAACAAAACCGTGCCAAGAGCCGCCAAGGGGCCAATATCGGCTCCACCACCGCCGGGGCCAATGTCGTGCAGGCCATAGGGCGACAGCAGGGGTTTCCACCGGATGACTTTTTCTTTTTGCTGAGCCGTGCCAACAATGCCAAAGCCACGGGGCGTGAATCCGCCTTCGTCGGACTCGATGGCGGCAATGTGGGTTTCGTTATTCTGTTTAGCCAGATCAGCATACTTGATACCCCCACGCAGGCCGTTTTCTTCGTTCATAAACATAACAGCGCGAATGGTTCGTTTTGGCTTGATACCCAATGCCTTCAGAATTCGTAATACCTCAATCGACTGCACACAGCCGGTACCATCGTCGTGAGCACCCTGCCCCAGATCCCACGAATCGAGGTGGCCGCCGACCACAATTATCTCGTCAGGTTTTTCGGATCCCTTGATTTCACCCACCACATTATAGGATTTGGCATCGGGCAGGGATTCGCAATCTTGCTTGAAATAGAACGTCAGACTGGGGTTTTCTGTCAGCGACTTGCTCAACAAATTGGCCCCGTTGGTGCTGATGGCAGCCGTCGGAATCAGGGGAACGCCGGTCCCATAGCGCATCCCCCCCGTGTGCGGATTATCGTCCTGTGCCAGCCCCATCGAGCGGACAATAGCCCCCACAGCTCCCAGTTTGGCAGCTTCGGTGGCTCCATTGGCGCGTTGGCTAACGGCACCGCCATAGGCTTCAAAGGTGATCGTTTTGGTTGGGTCCATTGGCCGGTTGAAAAACACGATCCTGCCTTTCACCTTATCAACGCCCAACGCCCGCAGTTCAGGGAAATCCTTCACCTCGATCACCTGGGCTTCAATACCCTTATCGGGCGTAGCCACCGATCCACCTAAAGCCGCAATGGGGACAGTGATTTTCTGTTTACCGTTCTGAATATAGGCCATTTCTTTGGCCCCACGAATCCAGTGGGGCACCATCACTTCCTGCAAAAACACCCGGTCGAAGCCCTGTTTTTCCATCAGTTGTTTAGTCCAGTCAACGGCTTTTTGCGCTCCATCGGAACCACTCAGGCGGGGGCCAATTTGCTGGGTAAGGTAGCGTAGCCATTCATACGATTGACCATTGCCCAGGGCTTCGTTATAAATTTTCCGAATAGTCAGCGAGTCAGCAGGTTGACCATAGGCATAAAGCGATACGCAGAGGAGGAGGAGGAGTGTGAGTTTGTTTTTCATCTTGTCGTTTACTTGTCAAGGTGTTCGGCGGCTACTTTCCACTCGTTTTTATCTAAGGTCAGCACCTCCGTGAACCGAAAAGAAGCCGTGTCGGGCTTAGGTCTTGATGCCGTTCCCTGTGCCATAATTATGGTTTCAGACAGTGCAGCAGTACTGTCGAATTGGACGGTTTGCGCATTGGCTCCGGTACGGGCGGCCACGAGTTGCCGGGCAACCGAATCAATACCTGTTTTAGACAGGCGTTCGGGGCGGGGTTCGCGTTTGGGGCCAAAAGCTTCTTTGCCGGCATTCGCGAGAGATTTGAACACCGGCCAATCGAAGGCAGTGCCAGCCACAAACAGAGCGACAACGGCAACGGGCAGGATGAGTTCGCGCCGAATACCGCGTGTTTTCCGGTCTGTCGAATAGCCTTTTATCTACGACCAGTTATTGAGAATATGGAAAACTGCCGCGCTGAAAAACAACACGCCAAACCAGGCATGGGTGTGTTCGACGAAGTGGTTTCCCTGCCCAAAATAGATCTGGAGACCCGTAATGGAAAGTACCAAGAATACGGCGGCAA
>JAJAYX010000753.1 GCA_026785985.1 Rudanella sp.
GAACGCTAAGTGAGCCTGAATTTCGCCGTCCACTACCATGTCGGGGTTGCGATGATGCAACATTTCCACGGCCTTGTTCATTTTCTCGGCATCGTCGCCTTTGGCACTGCCAAAGTTGGAGTAGGTGACAAGCGCAATGCGGGGCTTAATGTTGAACTGCTCCACGGCTTTGGCGGTCAGTTCGGTGATTTCCACAATCTCCTCGGCGGTGGGGTTGAAATTCACGGTGGTGTCGGAGAAAAATAGCGGCCCGCGTTTGGTGAGCAGAATGTACATACCGGCCACCTTTTTCACACCTTTGTCGCGGCCAATTACCTGGAGGGCAGGCCGAATCGTGTCGGGGTAGTTGCGCGTGAGGCCCGAAATAAGCGCGTCGGCTGCGCCGGTTTCTACCATCATGGCCCCAAAATAATTCCGGTAGTACATAAGTCGACGGGCTTCGCGGATAGTCACCCCTTTCCGTTGCCGTTTCTGGAAGTACATATCTGCAAACTGCCCAATCATGGCTTCCTGCTCCGGGGCGCGGGGGTCAATAATCGGGGTGTCGCCGAGGTCGATGTTATACTGTTCGATCATCTGCCGGATCATAGCCGTTTCACCCAATAAAATGGGGTGCGCAATGCCTTCGTCCAGCACCTGTTGAGCCGCTTTCAACACTTTCAGGTTTTCGGCATCGGCAAAAACAACTCGTTTTGGGGCCGACTTAGCCTTGTTCAGAATTACCCTTGAAATCCGGTTGTCCTGTCCCAATCGCCGGGCCAATTGACCCTCGTAGGCTTCCCAGTCGGTGATCGGGTATTTGGCCACGCCCGATTCCATGGCAGCCCGCGCGACGGCTGGTGCCACCGTTACCAGCAAGCGTGGATCAACAGGTTTAGGAATAATGTAAGTACGCCCAAACATCAGGTTGTCAGTACTATAAGCCAGGTTTACCAGATCAGGAACGGGCTTTTTGGCAAGTTCGGCCAGAGCCAGCGTTGCCGCCAGTTTCATGGGTTCATTGATCTCGGTTGCCCGAACGTCCAAAGCTCCCCGGAAAATATAGGGGAAACCCAGCACGTTGTTCACCTGATTGGGATAGTCGGAGCGGCCTGTTGCCATGATAATATCGGGTCGGGCGGCCATTGCTTCCTCGTAGCTGATTTCGGGGGTGGGGTTGGCCATCGCAAACACAATCGGGTCGTTGGCCATGCTCTGCACCATCGCCTGACTCACCACGTTGCCCTTTGAGAGTCCGATGAACACGTCGGCATCCACAAAGGCTTCTTCCAGCGAATGCACATCGCGGTCTGTCGCAAAAATGCCCTTGCGTTCGTCCAAATCGGTGCGGTCAGAACGGATGGGGCCTTTGGAGTCGCACATCACGATATTCTTGACGTTGGCTCCGAGGGCAATGTAGAGTTTGGAACACGAAATGGCCGATGCCCCTGCACCATTCACCACGATTCTTACCTCGTCGATCTTTTTCCCGACCAGTTCGAGTGCGTTTAACAAAGCCGCGCCCGAAATGATAGCCGTTCCGTGCTGATCGTCGTGCATGATCGGGATATTCATCTCTTTTTTGAGACGCTCCTCGATCTCGAAACATTCCGGGGCCTTTATATCTTCGAGGTTCACCCCACCGAAGGTCGGCTCCAGAATCTTCACGGTACGCACAAATTCGTCGACGTCTTTCGTATTCAGTTCAATGTCGAATACGTCGATATCGGCGTAGATTTTGAATAACAATCCTTTGCCTTCCATCACGGGTTTACCGGCTTCGGGGCCAATGTCGCCAAGGCCCAGAACCGCCGTTCCGTTGGAGATAACGGCCACGAGGTTGCCTTTGCCGGTGTATTTATAAACGTCTTCGATATTTTCGGCAATGGCTAAACAGGGTTCGGCCACACCCGGCGAGTAGGCCAGTGACAGGTCACGCTGTGTGCTATATTCTTTTGAAGGGATGACTTCTAGTTTCCCTGGGCGACCCTTGGAATGGTAGTCGAGGGCGTCTTCACGCCGGATTTTCTGTTGCATATAAATCGGTTTAGAGGGTTTTGTCAGAGACGCGAAGGTACAACCGAAAGGCGGTTTTCGATAGTTGAGCCGTTGGGTATTGTACTGGTGGCTTGTATAAATCACCGAATAATAAAGTAAATTTCAAAGGTATCCGTTGTTGGATACCTTTGAGATTATTGCCTCCGGTCTTTCATTCACCATAAACTATTCTGGCACAATGTCCTCACTACGTCTAATAAGTCCCTGGTCGGGTTACACTTGCACCTTGCTTTTTTGGCTGGTAGCTCAGTCTGTTTTCTCGCAGTCCTTTACTGACTGCGGCACCGATGACTACACCCGGCAACGGATGGTAACGGATTCGATGTATCGTCAGTTTGTGCTAAATGCGAGAGCCGTTCAAACGACCGACAAAGCGGCCAACGATGCCCTGCTAACAATTCCGGTTTTATTTGTGGTGTATCACCTCGGTGAACCAACCGGCACGGGCAGTAATATTGCCGAATCGGCTTTGCAGGCGCAGGTGGAACTTATGAATCGCGAGTTCGCGGCCAGTTCGTCGTTGTATGCTGATGGTGGCACTGATAGCCGCATTCAGTTTGTGATGGCCCGTCGTGGCCCTGACTGTCTGCCCCTCAATGGGGTGGTACGGATCGATGGCCGCTCCGTACCGGGCTATCAGGTAGCGGGGGTTGATTATAAGGATATCGACATTCAGCAGAAGCTACGTAATCTGGCTGGACCTGCGCTCAATGAGATGGCGCAACAGGCCGTTATCGTGCGGGTTTTCTGGCGGGTAACGGGGGCCGGGGGCTGGGCTGGATTTGGCGGGGAGATTACAACCAGTGCGCCCTATATAAGTTCCAGTGGCCCCTATAATGACCTGATGGCGCACGAAATGGGCCACGTGCTGTTTCTGCATCATACTTTCCAGGGTGGCGATGACAATGTTAACTGCCCACCGAATGCTAACCCCTTCACGCAGGGCGACGAAGTGGCCGATACAGACCCGCACCTGAAAGATCGGCCGCTGCTGGTCTGCACAACGGAGTCGGAGGCTACCATCAACAGTTGTAGTGGCCGGGCTTTTGGCCGGATTGGGCGAAACATTATGAGTTATGGCTGTAGCAAGTATATTTTTACCCCCGGCCAAATCGCCCGGATGCGGGGTTATCTGGCGGGTAGCCTGAACCGGTTTGTTAATTCGCCCTACGCTTTTCCGCCAACAACGGCTGAGGCTCTCGTTCCAGTGGCCTGCCAGCCCACCTCAGCCCTTTCAAGTACGGTAACAAACTATCAGGTGGAAGGAATTGCGCGGGTAAGAATCGGGACTATGGATAGCCAAACAAATTTTTATGGCTTCCAGCCGCTCCTTTATCAGGATATGAGCTGTAATCAACAGGCTACTTTACGGGCCGGGCAGTCGTACACAATCACTATTGATGCCCCCTTTAACAATCTTTATCGCCGGGTTTATGTAGACTGGAATAATGATGGCTCGTTTGATGAAGCCACCGAGCGGGCATTCAGCACCCAGATTGGCGACGAAACCGGAACCGTAACCATACCGGCCAATGCACCCACTGGGCAAACCCTGCGGATGCGGGTGGTGGTGTGCGATGGCGAAACAGCGCCAACGGCCTGTTTTGTGCCGGTTCAGGGTGCCGTGCAGGATTTTGGTATCCGTGTTGAACCTGCCAACAGCCAGGCCCGGATTCGGGTGGAGCAACTAAACAGCCTCAGTTACTGTTCAGGGCAATCGCTGTTGATTCCCTATACCCTGACGGGTGGAGGCAACCTCAGTACCGTGTCGGTGCGGGCCGAACTCTCAGACGCAGGTGGGAGTTTTGCCGCCCCTCTGCTGCTGACAATCGGTTTGGGAGGGCTGCTGACCGTAGAACTTCCCGGATCACTACCAACCGGAACGGCCTACCGAATTCGGCTATCAACTGCCGCGCCGGATATCGACCCCGATCAAACACCTCCGCTAAACATCCGGCAAACCCCTACAGCCACGCTGAAGGGGCCGGTTCCGGCTACGTCGGTCAGTGGGCGGCCCGTGGCTCTGACCCTATCGTTTACCGGCGATGGACCCTGGGTTGTCAATACGCAGGTGACTCCCGCTCAGAATGACTATAATTTACCAGGCCAGTACTATTCGCTGACCTTCACTTCACCTACGGCGGTGGTAACGGGTTCTCCTACCGCTAACGTTGCCTACCGGCTATTGGCACTGACATCGGGTTGCCTGAGCGGTTCGATGGGGAATTCGGTGAGTGTAACCATCAACTGTGCGCCACCAGATGACCTGATCGAAACGGACTTGACCAGCACTTTGGCCTACCTGATTTGGGAGAACCTCGGCTACCGGGCCTATTATCTTCAATGGAAACCCGCCAATGCAACCAACTGGAACACCGCCCCCTCTCAGTTCTATCCGGGCTTTTACCTCAACAATCTAACCCTCGGAAGTGCCTATGAATGGCGCGTGGCCACGCTCTGTCCAAACGGAACGACCTCGGCGTATTCGGCACCGCGCAGTTTTACGTTAACCTGTCCGGTGCCAGATGGTCTCTACGAACAAATCGCGACATCAACCGCCACCCTCGGCTGGGGCTGGGCCGGAGCAAGTTCGTATGAGGTTCGCTGGCGACTTCAGGGTGCCACCGACTGGACAATCGTGCCGAATCTGTCAGCTTCCAGTTATTTATTGAGCAATCTTACGTCTGGGCAGGTTTACGAATGGCAGGTAAGAGGCCTTTGCGGAGCCGGAGGTTCATCGGCATTCTCGGCTATCCGAACGTTCACCACGGCCTGTAGTCCCCCCTTTAGTGGCTATGCTTCGTCCGTAGGCTCAACAACAGCCCGCGTTACCTGGTGGTCAGTATCTGGGGAGCAATATGTAGTCCGGTGGCGCTTACCCAATGCCGCTGTCTGGACGCTGTCGGAGTTAGTTACCGTAAACTCACTGCTATTGACGGGCTTGCCAAGTGGACAAACCATTGAGTGGAGCGTTCAGACAAACTGTTCCAATGGGTCACAATCGGCTTTTATGCCAACACAATTCTTCTACACGAACTGCATCTTGCCCACGCCAGTTGTCTCAGACATCAAGGCCCAATCAGTACGGGTGAGTTGGTCAGCCCCAACAATAACCGCTATGTATATCGGATGGCGAAAGGCAGGAGCCACTGGCTGGTTTCAAGCCTATTCGTCAGGATCAGCCACCACTCAGTACACGATTCTTGATCTGGAGCGTAATACAGCCTATGAAATCCGGCTGGGGCCGGTTGGCTCAAACGGTTATTTCTGTGCTTACACCGTGCCAGTTTCATTTACCACGGCCAGTTGTGCCCCGCCGGGGCTGCTCACACTGACCGGCCCCCAAACGGCTCTTTCGGGTATCCCCATCACGCTGGTAGCCTCGTTGAGCGGAGCGGCTCCCTGGTCGTTTACTCTCAACAACGGTCAGGAATTTACCAACGTGCAAACCTCCCCTTTTTCCTTTACTACATCCCTCACTAATTCTAACTATTACTATATTGACTGGTATGTAGGGCTTGCCGCATTGGCCAACGCCTGTGGCTCCATCGACCCCTACAGCCGTAGTATTTCGGTGCAGGTACTACTGGACTGCGGGAGGCCCCCCACCAACCTGCGGCTGACTGGTCGGGGAACAACCACCGCTTCGGTGGCCTGGGACTTGCCACCCAACATTTATTCGGCCACCTTGCAATGGCGACAGGCCGGAATGAGTACCTGGACTACTATTCCCGCCGTTTACACGGCTTATAATTTCAACGGGCTGACCTACGGGCAGGCTTATGAGTGGCGGATACAGTCAGTTTGTTCGCAGGGCCAACCCATCACTCCTTCGGCGGTTCAGTCGTTCACGCTGACGTGTCCTGAACCTTACCTCCTGGCCGAAACGCTGAATATGTCGGTGGCGCAGCTAACCTGGGCTTATCAATGGTCCTCGTCGGCTCCGGTCACCTATAACCTCCGCTGGCGATTTGTTGGTAACACCACCTGGAATACGCAGAATAACCTGAATGCAATCAGCTTTACAGTGGCTGGCCTTAGTGAGAACGGCGTTTATGAGTGGCAGGTGCAAACGAACTGCCCCGGCGGAGGAACCACAAGCTTTACCCCCGTTCGTCAGTTTACGGCCAGTTGCGGAATGCCTGCCAATCCCTATGCCTCGGTCGTTACGGCCAATGCGGCCACCATCCGCTGGTCAACGCAATCGGGCCAAAGCTATAAGCTACGGTATCGGCCAATCACACCGGAGGTCTGGCTCAATAATACAACGTACACCGGCTCAGTGGGGAGCCTAAGCGGATTGACAGGAAACACGGGCTATTACATTCAGCTTCAGGCTATATGCGCCAATGGGCAACGGTCGCCGTTTTCAGAATCCGGTTATTTCAGCACGCCCTGCCAAACGGCCACCGCCACGCTCAGCGGCAACGTAATCATCATGCCTGGTCAAACCACAAGCCTGTTGGTGACGTTGCTCGGAAGCCCGCCTTTTGCCCTAACGCTGAACACCGGTCAAAGTTTTAATGGCATCAGCGGTTCCCCCTACGTGGTGGGCGTTTCGCCCGCCAACACAACCAGCTATTCACTTGTCCGGGTGAGTAATACCTGCGGAACGGGCCTTGTTGCGGGTAGCCCGGTGACGGTGACGGTCTCGGTGCAGTCCTGCTCGATTATGCAAACTGTTTCTGCCGGTAACTGGACCGACCCGGCAGTATGGTCGTGTAATCGGATACCCGTCAGCACGGACCCCGTCCTGATTCGGCATAGCGTTACATTACCTTCTTTGATGCTCCATTATGCCCAACGTATTCGTTACGATTCGGGTGGCCGTTTGGTTTTTCTGATAGGGGCCCGGCTACAGCTAAGTCAATAGAAACCGGCTGAAAACAGGGAGGGCCATTATTCATTGGAATGAATAATGGCCCTCCCTGTTTGTTATAGGTCTAAACGTGTCTATTTCCCTGTCTATTTCATCAGGTCATCTACCGAATAGCCAGCGATGAATTCGTCAAGACATAGTGTATTGGAAGGCATATCAAGATAATGACGGATCGATGAAACCTGCCAGGTTGTAAACCAGCCTTTTAAAACTGGTACACAGGTAATATCGACAAAGTGGGAATCTAAGTAATAAAGACTCCGCATTTGAGTATTGCTCGTAAGGCTCGACAGCAGAGTACCTTCTTTGTAGGTGAGACTAAGCTGTTCCCGTACATCCATTGATTGAAAATCGGTAGTCAACATAACGGTACTTAATTTATCGAATGAAGTTGATCTTTTGTCTGTAGGGAGATTGCTTTGTGAAAGCTAATTTCCGGTTAGTTTGTTAACGTATTAACAGAACAAAAAGATTTAAAAAAATCGACTTTTGCAAGAAAAATATGTAAAAATGTGTATTACTATAAATGTAGTTGTTTCTTTTTAAGCAAATACATGCCTATTTTCTTTAAATCAGTGTTTTTTCGGCGATACCGATTAATAATTTTAATCCTGTAAAGTCAGAAAGGCGCGTGTCTGGTCTACCCGGTGATACAGGTTACCAAACACGCGCCTTTCCAAAACTCGAGGTAGGTTTTACAGACTTACCATTAGCCGATTTGTTAGTTTTCGCTTATTAGCTTCCACAGCCACTACATAATTGCCAATGGGTAGCTCGCGCACACTCAGGCGGTAAGCATCGTTGTTGAGCCGCTCCACTGGCACGTTCAGCTGCCGCCCGGTCATGTCGACCACTCGCAGCGACTGGACACCACCCGGCCCGAATAATTCCGATTCGATCATGACATCGCTCACTGCCGGGTTCGGATACATTCGGAAGGTTACAAATGGGTCTTCCGTTGCGGCCACAATCTGCCGGAACATGGGCGCGGGGTCGTAGCCTTTCAGCAGCACACTGGTTGAGGTATTGGTTGTTTCGCCAAGCCAATCGGTGAGCAGCGCCGAATAAACCGAGCGGAAATCGGTCTGCATTTTAATCGTGTTATTGTCGAGGTCCGAGAGGTTGGGGTTTTTGCCCACAAACTGGGTTTTGATACCCTCACCGGCAAACACGAATAGCGGAGCCGCCTGCCCGTGGTCGGTGCCGCGCGCACTGTTGGACCCCGCCCGCCGGCCAAATTCCGAAAATGTCATACCGGCTACCCGCTTGTCGATACCAAGCACCCGCAGGTCGTCCATAAATGCTTTGATGCCGTCAGAAACCTGCTTGAGCAAATTGGCATGGGCGCCGATGCTTGTATCGGTGGCATCGGTCTGGGTGGCGTGCGTATCGAAGCCGCCAATGGACACGTAATAAACTTTGGTACGCATCCCTCCGTGAATCAGCCGGGCCACAATTTTCAACTGGTCGGCTAAGGAGTTGCCAGTGGGGTAGGCCACTAAATTTTTACCTTTGGCGGCTGCGACTTTTATCTGCCCGGCATACTGCACCGACGTAATCTGCTGCTGCCGGATAAAAGCAATGCTGCGTCCGGAGGGTGTATTGGCCGTTGTGCTGGGGTCGATGCTCACCTTGTCGCCCACGAGCGTGGCAAATGTGTCGGGGTTTTGCAGGGCAATCGCCATCGACTGCAATGGGCCGAGCAGTGCTGTTGAGGTAATGTAGTTGATCTGAATGGCGAGTGGGTCGGGCATAGCCGCGCTGGGGTATTTTTCGGGATAGCCGGGAAATTCCGTGTCCAGATACCGTCCCAACCAACCTGTTGTGAGGGTTTGGTTGCTGCTGGCCCCCGTAAACCAGATGTCGCTGGCCCGAAAGTGCGACTGCGAGGCTGACGGATACGACACCGAATGAACAATGGACACTTTCCCCTCATTAAACAGATCGCGTACTCCCGCCATAGCGGGGTGAATACCCGTCACGAGTGTGTTGGTTAAGCGGGCTACTTTGCTTTCCTGAATGGCAATGTTGCTTCGGATGTTATTGTACACGCTCATCTGGACGAGCGGGATAATCATGTACAGACCGTCCTTGCCGCCGTTGAGCTGAAAC
>JAJAYX010000754.1 GCA_026785985.1 Rudanella sp.
ACCAACGGGTGAATACCTGGCAGGAGGTAGCCGAACGGTTACTTTGAAAATTTGGGGTAATTCCCCCTATAATTCCCCACTGAATACTCTAAAAAAAACTATGCATATTGCAATTACCGGAAACATAGGTGCTGGCAAAACGACCTTGGCACAACTTTTGTCAGCCCACTACGGCTGGGAAGTTTTGTACGAAGCAGTTGAGGGCAACCCGTACTTAGAAGATTTTTATGCTGATATGGAGCGTTGGTCTTTCAATCTCCAGATTTATTTTCTGAACAGTCGGTTTGAACAGGTTAAAACCATTCGCGAAAGTGGACGGAGTATTATTCAGGATCGTACTATTTATGAAGATGCCTACATATTTGCGACGAATTTATATCGTAGTGATAACATGACTGAGCGTGATTATCAGACATATAGGAGTTTATTCGATAATATGGTCAGTACGGTTCAGCCGCCTGATCTACTGATTTATCTGCGTGCCGACCTTCCCAAATTGATGGGACAGATTAAGAAGCGGGGCCGTTTGTTCGAACAATCTATCAGCGAAGACTATATCCGCAGCTTAAATGAACTGTATGAAGAGTTTTCTCGTAAGTACCGGGGTGGCAAAATGCTTGTAATTAACGTAAATAATCTCGACTATGCCGTCCGTCCCGACGATCTGTCGGAGATTATTCAACAGGTCGACGAAAGATTGGCAGTAAGTTTGTAGGGGGATGTTTACGACCGCTTTACTATGAACATTTGTAATCATTTAACCTATGAATGATCCATTCGACCTTCTTACACCTGACGAATTGATCCGGGCTGACAACCAAATCAAAATGCTTAAGCTTGAACTGTTTCACAACGTTCAAATGGAGCCTTTTGATGGCGAAACATCGCCTGAATCAGTCAGTGATTTTCTGGATAGTATACTTGCTCTTGAAGCTATGCAGAAAGAGCCATGGGAAGTATCGCTCTACGATTTGATTGGAAGACCACCGTTTCAAGAGGAATCGGAACTGACTAATCATGAGGTGACGCACGCGCTCGATACCATTCTCCAGCTTATGGCCGGACAGGAAATCGCATTGGCCATCCGGTCACCCGATGACTACGACGACCGAACCATTTATCGGTTCGTGACGAATGAGTTGTTCCAATATCAACTGGGCGATTTAGGCGAATCCTGCCCAACAATGTTCATTTATGAAGAATTTTACCCCAACAATCGTTACGATATAGTAAAGCAAGGCAAAAGGTTTATCAAAGGACTGATCAGTGGAACTTTTGATCGGTACAATACCTGTTTGGGCGACCAGTTTCTTGACCGGCAAACCATTCCAGTTTACGCAGTAAGTGTTCAGGATGAGGTAATTGATACCATGAACAGACTGACAGAAAATCTATGGCCACGAACGGTTCGGGCGGGCTTCCTGAAAAATGTGTCAATTGCCGATGATGCAGAAACCGCTCAGGCAACAATGGTTCTGCATTTGGGTGTAGATGGAGACCCTCAATATATCACCAAAGAAGGAACAGTTCATTTGGTTCGATATGATTTTTGGTGGTTTATAAATCGGGTTATGATCGACGACTGGGTGCTTAGTTAAAAGCAAAAAGCCTGGCAATCAGTTGATTGTCAGGCTTTTCTATGTGACCACGGGGAGACTCGAACTCCCAAGCCTTGCAGCACCACCCCCTCAAAGTGGCGTGTCTACCAGTTTCACCACGTGGCCATATCGTTGAACCGGGTGCAAAGGTATAATTCTGGGTTTGTTTTCCAAAATGATACGCATAAAGTTTTAACAATTTTAGGGATCTATAGGGCAAAAATGAGCAATTTTTCGTACTTTTATCCTCCTAAAATATCACTAATCGCCTGACAATTATGGCACTGGAAATAGTCGGAAAACTCGTAAAAATATTGCCCGAAGTATCGGGGCAAAGTGCAAAAGGCCCCTGGAGCAAACAGGAATTCGTGCTGGAAACACTCGAAGCTTCATACCCTAAAAAAGTGTGTCTCACTGCCTGGGGCGACAAAGTGGCTGACCTAAAGACCTTTAACCTCGACGATACGATCAAGGCGACCTTCAGCGCGGAATCCCGCGAGTACAACGAACGCTGGTACACCGAACTGCGGGCTTTCCGTATTGAGCAGGAGGATGGTAGTGGACAGGATTCGCGCTCGTCGATACCGTCATCGTCGCGCCCGGCTGCGCAACCATCGGCGGCTCCGGCACGGACGGCTTCGTCACCCATGCCGTTTAGCTCGAACTTTGACGAAGAAACAAATGATCTTCCATTTTAAGGCTGGCTTGTAGTTTCTGGTTGGGGAACCCTAACCAGAAACCAATAAAAAAGCCCCGACAATGTCGAGGCTTTTTTTGGTGATCCGGCTGGGATTCGAACCCAGGCCCCATACATTAAAAGTGTATTGCTATACCCACTGAGCTACCAGATCAATTATGTTTACTCTTCAGTCAGCGTTTTTAAGGTGCTTTCCGAAAGCGTGGTGCAAAAGTATGGCCTTTAATCGTTCAATGCAAGCCCTCGTTCTTAAAAAAAGACTATTTCTGGCTTTTTTTCTCTGTCTGGTGACTCTGGCAGGGCGGGGTGCTATTG
>JAJAYX010000755.1 GCA_026785985.1 Rudanella sp.
GGCAATGACCTCGCGGGCGTTGGAGCCGGGCCGCTGTTTGAGCATGATAGCCGCCGAAGGTCGCCCATCGGTTTTCGACAGGATGCCGTAATCCTGCGAACCGAATTCCACGTCGGCCACGTCTTTCAGGCGCAGCAATGACCCATCGGGATTGGTGCGTAATACGAGGTTTTCGTACTGCTTCGGCTCAAAGAATTTTCCCGTGTAGCGCAGCACATACTGAAGCGTCTGCGGGTCCCGGTCGGCACTTTCACCCGCTTTTCCGGGGGCAGCTTCGACATTTTGCCGTTTAATAGCGTCCACAACCTCGGCTGCCGACACCGCATAAACGGTCATGCGGTCAGGTTTGAGCCACACGCGCATGGCGTAGTCGCGACTGCCCATGACAGCCGCAAAACCCACCCCTTCGATACGCTTAAGTTCGGCCAGGATGTTGATGTCGGCAAAGTTGTAGATGAATTTTTCGTCTACGGTGGGGTCTTCGCTGAACACATTGAGGTACAGCAGCATACTGTTAACCTCCTTTTCGGTGACGACACCGGCTTTTATGACCTCGGTGGGCAGTTCATCCAACACGGTCGAGACGCGGTTCTGCACGTTTACGGCGGCCAGGTCGGGGTCAGTACCTACTTTGAAACAGATGGTGATGATGGTCGTACCGTCGTTGCCCGATATGGAGGTCATGTAGGTCATTCCCGGCACACCGTTGATGGCTCGTTCCAACTGGGTGGCTACCGCCTTCACGCTAACGTCGGCGGAGGCCCCGGTGTAGCGGGTGGTCACCGTTACCGAAGGCGGTACAATGTCGGGAAACTGCGTGACGGGCAACTGCGTCAGGGCCAGTAGGCCAAGCAGCACAATCAATACTGAAATAGCCGTCGAGAGGAGCGGCCGCTTAATGAAGGTGTTAAACATAATGGCTTAAGTTGGTGGTCTTCCTCGTTACTGGGCTACCGCAAATACGGCCCGTACACTATCGGCAGGCATTGGTCGGGGGGTAATGGCCATACCGTCGCGGAGTTGCTGAATGCCTTCATACACCACCCGGTCGCCCACGTGCAGCCCCGATTTGACCACGTAAAGCTGACCAATCCGGCTTTGGGGTACGAAGGGCCGGGTACGTACCTTGTTGCCGCCATCCACGACGTACACGAAATTTTTGTCCTGCACTTCGAAAACGGCCTTTTGCGGCACCAGCACAGCATCATCCACGTCAGTCGTTAGCCGGATTTTGCCCGTGGCCCCGTGGCGCAGCAGGCGATCCGGGTTGGGGAAAGCAGCCCGGAAGGCAATCGTACCGGAGTTTCCTTCGAAGATGGTCTCGGTAGTTTCAATTTTGCCTTTGTAGGGATAAGGCGACCCGTCGGCCAGCAGCAGGTCCACTTCGCGGACTATAGCCTTTTGAGGGTCACGACGTTTGCGGGCAAAGGCCAGGTATTCTTTCTCCGAAATATTGACGTAGACGTACATCCGGCTCAAATCGGAGATGGTCGTCAGCAGGGCGCCCTGGTCAATCAGGCTTCCCCGCTTGAAGGGGATTCGGTTGATGATTCCGTCGAAAGGCGCGCGGATACTCGTCAGCGATACCAGTAGCCGGGCACTGGCTAAGGCGGCTTTTGCCTGGTCGATGGTTGCCCGTGCGGTGGCCATTTTGGCGCGGGCGAGTTTGAGTTCGGTGGCCGAGATGACGTTTTTGTCCACCAGCAGTTTCACCCGTTCCATTTCTACTTCCACCGACTGCTCCTGGGCCTGGGCACTTTCCAGATTTGCCTGGGCCTCGGCCAGCTTGACCTGATACTCGGCCGGGTTGAGCTGAAACAGTACCTGCCCTTTCCAAACGGGGTGCCCCTCATCAACCAGGATGTTATCTAAGTAGCCGGCCACGCGGGCCCGCACCTCCACGTTCTGCACGGCTTCGATGTGGCCCGCGTAATCGTGGTCGATCTCGGCATCCTGCCGGATTAGCTGAATGACGGGTACTGACGGCTTCTCGGCTTCTTTTTTGGTTTCCTGCTGCTGGTTACAGCTAACCAGCAAGGCACACATCAGTAGGGTATTCAGGTTTATTGTCGAAGTCATATAGCTAAAATTTCTGATAAAAGGCAACGGCCGATTTACTCAGCAGGCAAAGTCATCGGCCGCTTCGGGCACAGCATCGGATAACCGTAAATCGTTGCATTGGGAAATGGGGGAGCCTATTCGTAAAAGCCCCCTGCTCCGTTAAGCAGGGGCGTAAGGGAGCATCAGTTGACCGCCCGGACATCAATCCCCCGTTTGACCGCCGGGTGCTTCGACGCTGACAGTTGCACAAGGGAAGTCTGCCCCCCGCTCTGGCCGCTGACTTCCACGTGGTACGAGCCGTTAGGCAGAGCGTGCAGGTTGAGGTTGGCCTGAACCGTGCCCGCCCCGCCCTCTATTCGCTGCTCGTGAAGGGGCCAGCCGTTGGCTTCCAGGACCCGCAGAGTAAAGGCTTCGTTCTTTGGTTTTTTGACCACTACCCGGAGCCGGTTCAGGGTAGTGTCGGCGTGTACTGTTGTTTGAAGAATGGGCCCCTTTTGGGGCCGGAAGTGGGAGAAGATAATCATGGGGCTGGACAAAAAGGCCAGCAGCAGACAAAATTTGATGGTTTTCATGACTTTTTTAAGGTAGTTGTAC
>JAJAYX010000756.1 GCA_026785985.1 Rudanella sp.
GGGCAACACCGAACAGAGTAATAAACTCATTTCGGCAGCCAAGAAAGTTAATCCACTGGCAGTGTTGTAGAAAATCCGAAATCCCAAATCCCTCCCTCTATGTTTCCCCGCTCCTGGATCGCTGTTCTACTCTTCCTCAACTACCTCGTGGTGGTTAGTGGGGGGTATATGAACGCGCCCGGCGAGCCACGGTATGTGATCGAGCCTATCGAATCGCACCAATTGCATGGTTCGCATAGCCACTCCGTTGATATTACCCCGTTTCTGGAAGAAATCAACGCCGAAGAGGTCGCTAACTATGCCGAAAATACCCGCAAGGCAAATGAACATCACCTGTCCGTTCTGAAACTGATGGATGCCCATTGCCTGCCCAACGAACAGATTCAGCCGCTGCCAACGCCCGCTTTTTGGGAGAGAATCGTGGTGAGTGCGTATCGGTTATGCCGTTCGGAGGGCGTTTGCGCGGCCATATTCTCCCCGCCCTGGCAAGGATAAGACGACATCGTTGTTCTATCCTACAGTGTGAGTATTCTGCTCGCACAAATTTGCCATCTATGAAAACTTTTCTACTTCTATTGCTGTGCTGTATTATCAGCACGGGTGCTTTCGCGCACCTCGGAAATTTGGCAGGCACGGTTTATGACCAGGCTACCAACCTGCCCCTGCGCAGGGTAACGGTGCAACTCACGGGCCTCAACCGCGCCACCACCACCAACGATATGGGTCAGTATCGCTTCGATAATCTGGTGGCGGCACCCTATAAAATCGAAATTTCGCACCTTGGGTTTGCCGCTCAACTAATCAATGCAACCGTTCAGGACGACCAAACCACCACCATCCGCACCGGCCTGACCACCGCCCCGGTGGAGTTGAGCGAGGTGACGGTTTCGTCGGCAAGAGCGCACGACCAACAGGTTATCAGCAGTTTAGATATTAAACTCCGGCCCATCACCAATTCGCAGGAGGTGCTGCGCCTGGTGCCGGGCCTATTCATTGGCCAACACGCGGGTGGTGGCAAAGCCGAACAGCTTTTTCTGCGCGGCTTCGACCTTGACCACGGCACCGATATTCAGTTGACGGTGGATGGAATGCCGGTCAACATGGTGTCGCACGCGCACGGACAGGGCTACGCTGATCTGCACTTTGTGATTCCCGAATTGATTGAGGGACTGGACTTTAAAAAAGGGCCATACAATGCCGAAAAAGGCAATCTGGCCACAGCAGGCTGGGTTAATTTCCGTACCCGCACCGCCCTCGACCGCTCGTTTGTGAAGCTCGAAGGCGGGCAGTTCGACACCTTCCGGGCAGTGGCGGGGTTGGATCTCCTGGGGGAAAAAGGCAAAGTGAAAAACCAGTCGGCCTATCTGGCTTCGGAATACTCATTTACGAACTCATATTTCGATAACCCGCAGCATTTCAACCGGCTCAACATCATGGGCAAATACCACGGTCATTTGGGTGAGAAAACGATTTTGACACTGACCGGCTCCACGTTCTGGAGTCGTTGGAACCATTCCGGCCAAATTCCCGACCGGGCCATTGCGTCAGGACTAACGGGCTTCTTTGGCTCGGTAGACCCCACCGAAGGGGGCGAAACCAGCCGGACGAATGTCAATGCTCAATTCGTGACTATTACGGGGCATAACAGCCTCATCAAAAACCAGTTGTTCTACGGTAACTACGGCTTTGAACTGTACTCGAACTTCACCTTTTTTCTGCGTGATTCGATCAATGGCGACCAAATTCGGCAGCGCGAACGCCGGAATCTATTTGGCTACAACGGCAGCTATACCAACGAGAGAAAGATCGGTAAAACGCATTTTACCACCACGTTGGGAGCGCAATACCGGCAGGATATTACGGGTGGCAACCGGACTCCCACCGAGTTGTCGTACACCAAAAACCGCACGGAGACGCTGCAACGGGTGCAATTTGGCATAGTGAACGAAATCAATGCGGGGCTGTATGCCGACGAGTTGGTGGAGGTTTCGGAGCGGTTCACGATCAACGCCGGGGTTCGGCTCGATTATTTTCGGAGTCAATACACCGACTTACTGGTGTTGCCGGGCGTAACCGGACGGGCGCGACAAGCCATTGTGTCGCCTAAACTGAACCTGTATTACACCCTCAATCCGAGGGTGCAACTGTACCTGAACACGGGCAAAGGATTTCATTCCAACGATGTGCGGGTGGTGGTGCCACAGGGAGGGCGCGAGATTCTGCCGGGGGCATATGGCTCCGATTTGGGGGTGATTTTCAAACCATTTCCGCGCCTGTTCGTGAATGCCGCTGCCTGGTATTTGTGGCTGGCCCAGGAATTTATTTATGTGGGCGACGAGGGTGTGGTGGAGCCGGGTGGACGGTCACGCCGGGCGGGTGTCGATTTGTCGTTGCGCTATCAGATTACGAACCGGGAAGCGGGAGCCAATCTCTACGCCGATCTGGATTTGAACACCGCCAATCCGCGTGCATTAGGTGTTGAAACAGGGCAGAATTATTCGCCATTGGCTCCCCGATTCACCTCAGTGGGTGGGCTGTCGCTGCAAACCAAATCAGGATTAAGCGGCTCACTACGATACCGTTACATTGGCGATCGGCCTGCTAATGAAGATAACAGCATTGTGGCTAAAGGCTATTTCGTGAACGACTTGCAGGCCAGCTACACCCACAAAAACTACGTGCTGGGTCTATCGATTCAGAACCTGTTTAACACCCGCTGGAAAGAGA
>JAJAYX010000757.1 GCA_026785985.1 Rudanella sp.
GGCCTGGATTTGCGTGTGTGTCCAGGTGACGTCACCGGCGCCTCCGGCCGTTGGGTTATCGCCCATATCGCTGATAAAAAAAGGACGTTTGGGGCTGGATAAGGCTTTCGCCAGGCATTCATCCAACGTTGCAGTGGGGGCTACAAAGGCAAACTTCAATCGGGCGTTCCAGAAGTCAAGCGCCAATTTCTCGGCCGACCGAGTTACTTTTACCCGGTCATCGCCGGTTACCATCACGGCCGCGTGGTTACGCGGCTCATCGGCCCAGGCGTAGCCGATCCAGATGCCCGCATCGACAATGCCTGGCTGATGGTCGACCAGGGGCGCTATTTGCTCATAGAGGCTTTTGCCCGGCTCCGTGCGGGTGCTGGTTTGCTCACCGGGCAGCAGAATGGGGATGGCAATCAAGGCTTTGTAAGCCGGCTTGCCTTTTCCGCTTTTGATTCGCTCCAGCAAGTTGACCACTGCCCTTTCCTTCGATTGCAAGGCATCCTCGTGGGGAGCCATGCGAAAACAGGTCATCAAATCCGTGTTTTGCGCCAATCGCCACGACACATTCCCGTGCAAATCCATGGAGGTGGAGACCAGTGTCTGGTAACCGATTACCCCTCTGATTCGGGTCAAAAAGTCGCCTTCTGGATCGTCCAGACCCTGCACGCTCATGGCACCGTGAATGTCAAAGTACAAGCCATCGTAAGGGCCGTATTTGCTGAGGGTGTTGAGTATTTTGTTGACCAGCGATTCGTAAGCTTCTCTGGTCACCGGCCCACCGGGCAGCGATTCGCCTACCATGGCCGGCAGCCAAATCGCCTGTTGGCGCAACGCAGACCCAGGCGTCATAAACGGATAGGCGTTGAATGCGTCCCCGCCTTGCAGGGTATGAAAAGCTTCTGCGTGGGTAAGGGCGGGAGAAAACGTGCTGGTTTCGACACCCAATCCCGCGATGGCGATTCGGGGTAAGCTACTGGCCCCTGTTTTGTTCGGTGACTGGGCAAGGCCCGATACGACCAGCGGAAAATAGGCGGTAAACCACAGCAGAAGATGTCTCATCCCGATAAGGTAAGATCTTTTATTGAAACCGGACTTATTTTTTTGATTTATGTTACCTCTGCTTACCCGATAGGCCGGCATCTGGGTTGTCACACTCAACCACCCAAGTTTTCACAATAAGGCTGTACCGGAAAAGGGACCAATCACTTCGTTAAGAAAAGAGCCATTCTTTACCAGTCAGCGGTATCATTTACCCATTCGTTTCATGAGATAACTCAGTGAAGCCATTTTTTCCCTTTAGTCCACTCGATTTGACTCACCAAACGGCCATTTTATTAACGAGCGATCAGAAAGCAAGTGCGTAAACCGAGAGAGGCTCTCCTTCTTCTCACTATAGTGTTCGATATAATGGCTTACCAGCAGCCAACGGAACTGCTGGGAGGATTCCTAGTAGTGGGCGGGACCCATTGCTCGTTTTTGGGAAGGCGTACTCGTAAGCCCTTGAAATTCGGAATCAATCCTATCAGCGTGCAGGGAGTAAAACAAAAAAGCGGGTGCTTTGATCGTTTTCCAAACGCTCTTATCCCGCTATGGAAGCAAAGGTGGATAAGTAGGATGAGTCGTTCTGAATCGAATCTCATCAAACGATCCTCTGCGTTGCACACAAACGAGCGCAGGGCAATACCTCTCAATTAGGGTTGGTGGTCTTACTATTAACTCTATATTTGCTACAGCACGTTTACAAATATGAACAGAAAGCTGGCAATAAGTTATCATGCAATACAGAACCGGAAAGCCGTACTGCTGACGACGATTTTGCTGGCTTGTGTGGGGCTGACAATCGCATTGGATTTTTTGGAAGCCAGATTTCAACATTCATCGTTCGATCTTTCCGAATCTTTCTTCTTCAGTTCCTTTTGGTGGCTTTTCCTGCCTTTCTTATATGGACAGCTTGCTTTTGTGAAGGTGCATACAAAAACAACAGCGGTCACTTTAGGTACGCTACTCCCCATCGCAACACACCTGTGTGCCTTTCCAGCCATCGTTTGGCTGCTTTCCACCTTGTTTTATCACCACTCGTTTGACTATTGGCAAACTTTCCAGTTTGGGCTCACGGAGCATTTCTTTAAACTATTGCTCGTATACACCCTTCCTCTGTCTTTCGATGTGCTGTTCGATAAAAGAATACCTTCTCGGAAAACGTTCCCCACAAACTTAGCCATACCGGACAAAAAGGATTTTGTCACCTCATTTATCGTTACGGAGGGCAACAAACGGATTAGTATCGAAACGAAGGACATTGTGTTTTTTACCGCCAATCCTCCTTATGTCAACATTCATCATCAAGCCAAAAAGTACCTTTATAACGGCACGTTAAAATCCATCATAGCGAAAGTTGACGGCGACCGATTCGTCAGGGTACACAAATTTGCCATCATCAATCTGGCGGAGGTGCAATCCTACCGATCAAGGCTGAACGGCGACTATGATCTGACGATGAATGACGGCTCGCAACTAAGGCTGAGCCGGAACTATGCAAAAGCGTTCAAGTTGAAATTTGGAGGCGGTCCTCAGTATACCACAATATAACATCGGGTGGCCACATTTGATTTGCCAGCGAGGGGTTGACAGGAGTAGGTTAGCAGAAAAAACCACCATGAGTACGGCCAGAACTTCTGCCTTAATCGGGATCGCATTAGTACAGTTTCTTGGAAGCTGCAACGGGCAAACCCGCTCCTCCGCCATCCACAAGCCCATAGCCAATCCACTGAAGCCGGTGGGCGGCACGTTTGAAAATGGGGGATTCTAC
>JAJAYX010000758.1 GCA_026785985.1 Rudanella sp.
GGTCGGAATGATTCGGGACGCATGACCATGCGCTATATGGGTGGTGGTCATAAGAAAATGTACCGGATCATCGACTTCAAGCGGAATAAGCCTGAAGCATCGGCACAGGTCATGACCATCGAGTATGACCCAAACCGCTCGGCCCGTATTGCCCTCGTGCAGTATGAAGACGGCGAAAAACGCTATATCATCGCCCCACAGGGTTTGACCGTTGGTCAGACAATCCGTTCGGGCGAGGGTGTAACTCCCGATGTGGGAAATGCCATGATGATGTCGCTGATGCCAATCGGTACGATCATTCACAACATTGAGCTGACACCGGGTAAAGGAGCTTCAATGGCTCGTTCGGCCGGTACGTATGCTCAGTTGGTTGGTCGCGAAGAGCGGTATGTGATCATCCGGCTGCCATCGGGCGAAACCCGCCGGGTTTTGAGCAACTGTATGGCTACGGTTGGTTCGGTATCGAACCCCGACCATATGAACGTAGTGATGGGCAAAGCTGGTCGTATGCGCTGGTTAGGCCGTCGTCCACGGGTTCGGGGTGTTGCCATGAACCCAGTCGATCACCCAATGGGTGGTGGCGAGGGTCGGGCATCAGGTGGTCACCCACGCTCGCGTAACGGGCAGTTCGCCAAGGGTCAAAAGACCCGTGCTCCTAAGAAAGCATCAAGCAAGTTGATCATTAGCCGACGGAAAAAGTAATTCATAAATGGCACGTTCACTCAAGAAAGGCCCCTATATAGATTTCCGTCTGGACAACAAAGTTCAGACCCAGAATCAGTCGGGCAAGAAGTCGGTCATCAAAACCTGGTCACGCCGTTCGATGATCTCCCCGGATTTCGTTGGACACACGTTCGCCGTTCACAACGGTAATAAGTTCATCCCGGTGTATGTAACGGAAAATATGGTTGGTCATAAACTCGGTGAGTTTGCCCCCACCCGCAACTTCCGTGGTCACGTAGCCAAGAAAGATAAGGGCAAACGGTAATAAGATGGAAGCAGTAGCAAAATTAAAAAACGTGCCCTCTTCGCCCCGCAAAATGCGGTTGATAGCCGACCTGATTCGTGGTCAGCGCGTGAGCCGGGCACTCGGTATCCTGAAGTACCAGCCCCAGCAGGGTGCTGACGTATTGCAGAAGGTGCTTTTGTCGGCAGTTGCTAACTGGCAACAAAAAAACACTGAGTCCAGCATTGAAGATGCGGATCTATACGTGAAAACGGTATTTGTTGATGGTGGCCCGATGCTCAAGCGTCTGCGCCCTGCTCCACAAGGCCGTGGCCACCGGATTCGGAAGCGGTCGAACCACATTACGTTGGTTGTTGACAGCGCGGCTATGCCGGAGGAGTTGCAAGAAATGACTCAAACCCAGGAAAACGAGTAATAACACATGGGACAGAAAGTTAATCCGGTTGGTTTTCGGCTTGGTATCGTCCGTGGTTGGGACTCAAGCTGGTATGGTGGCAAAGAGTTTGCCGAGAAACTGGTCGAAGACGAAAAAATTAGAAAATACATCGCGGCTCGTATTCCGAAAGGAGCAATTTCGCGGGTAGTGATCGAGCGTACCCTGAAGCGGATTACCCTCACGATTCATACGGCTCGTCCGGGTATTGTGATCGGTAAAGGTGGTGGCGAGGTCGACAAGATCTAAGAAGAGTTGAAAAAGATCACCAGTAAGGACGTTCAGATCAACATCTTCGAGATTAAGCGGCCCGAAATCGACGCTAAGTTGATCGGTGAAGCTATCGCTCAACAGTTGCAGGCTCGTATCTCATTCCGTCGTGCCATGAAGCAGGCTATCCAGGCTGCCATGCGTGTTGGCGCACAGGGAATCAAGCTGAAACTGTCGGGTCGTTTGGGAGGTGCCGAAATGGCCCGTACCGAGCAGTATAAAGAAGGTCGTGTTCCTCTGCACACACTTCGCGCTGATATTGATTACGCTATCTCAGAAGCCCAGACGGTCTATGGTAAGATCGGTATTAAAGTATGGGTGTTCAAGGGCGAGATCTATGGCAAGCGTGACTTGTCGCCGGCTGCGTTGGCAACTGCCGCTGCTGCTGGTGAGCGTTCTACGGGCGACCGTGGTAATGACCGTGGCGACCGCCGTGGTCCACGTGGCGACCGCGATGGCAACGAGCGGGGTGGCCGTGGCCGCAACGAGCGTGGCGGAAATGACCGTGGTGGCAACAACCGTGCCGGTGGTGGCGCAGGTGCCAATCGCGGTGGCGGTGGCGCAGGTGCCAATCGCGGTGGCGGTGGTGGAGGAGGAAGACGATAAACGAGTTTTAGTTAAAAGTTAACAGTTAAGAAGTAGGCTCAGAATCAACCTCTTAACTAACAACTATTAACTCTTAACTGAAAACTACTAACTTCTTATTTAAGATGTTACAGCCAAAAAGAACCAAATTCCGTAAGATGCACAAGGGCAAGATCAAAGGTCTTGCCACCCGTGGCCAGGAGATTGCATTCGGTACGTTCGCCATCAAATCGCTGGAGCAGGGTTGGATTACGGCCCGTCAGATTGAAGCAGCCCGTATCTCAGTAACTCGTGCTATGAAGCGTGAAGGCCAGGTCTGGATTCGTATTTTCCCTGATAAGCCAATCACTAAGAAACCCGCCGAAGTGCGGATGGGTAAAGGTAAAGGTGCTCCCGAATATTGGGTAGCCGTTATCAAGCCCGGCACCATCCTGTTCGAGACAACAGGTGTTCCCTTAGAAACGGGTATGGAAGCGTTGCGGTTAGCAGCCCAAAAGTTGCCCGTTCGCACGAAGTTCATTGTACGTCGCGACTATCAGGAACAAGACTAAACAAGACATCTGATTGGGCAGTGGGGTGGATTACAACCGCTCGGGCGGCCCCGTCCACCCTACTCTGAATCACCAGTATCGTCATGAAAAAGGAAGAAATCAAGGCCCTTTCAGCCGAGCAGTTGAAAGATCAGATCTCGGCAGAAGAGAACCGATTACTGAAACTAAAGTTTGCTCATGCTGTATCGCCCATCGAAAACCCGATGCGTATCCGTGAGGCCCGCAAACTGATTGCCCGTTTACACACGGAGCTAACCACTAAAACGCGCCAGGCACAAACAGCCGAATAGTCTATACTACGATGGAAGCACAGCAAGTAGATCAGCCCCAGTCGGAGCAAGCCGTTTCGGTGGAGCGTAGTGCTCGGAAAGAGCGAGTTGGGCGTGTGGTTAGCAACAAAATGCAAAAGACCATCACCGTTGCGGTCGACCGTAAGGTGAAGCACCCCATGTACGGTAAGTTTATGAACCGTACTACGAAGTTCATGGCTCACGACGAAAACAATGATTGCGGTATCGGTGATACGGTTCGCATCATGGAAACCCGTCCGTTGAGCAAAAACAAGCGTTGGAGATTAGTCGAAATTATCGAAAAAGCCAAGTAAGTCATGCTACAGCAAGAATCAAGATTAGGCGTAGCCGATAACAGTGGTGCCAAAGAGGTA
>JAJAYX010000759.1 GCA_026785985.1 Rudanella sp.
ACTTAACCGCTCGTTTGCTGGTTTTTGAAACCCAACAAGGCGAACCCGTGGGGCAAATCCGGTTTGAGCGACGAGCGGATGAGGTAGTCATCGGTATCTCGCTCGATGCGACTTTTCGGGGGCAGGGGCTGGCTCCGGTCATGATTCGGGCTGCGGTTGCATACTATCAAACCCAATTTCCCGGCGATAATTTACCCACTCATGCCTATATCCGACCCGACAACCGGGCTTCCATCCGGTCGTTTGAACGGGCGGGGTTCACGTTCTCGCACGAAAGCGGTAAATTTGGAGTTCAAAGTGTAGTTTATGTCTATTCAAATAGCCCATCATATTATTAGCCCCAACCATCGGCCCTTCGTGATTGCCGAGATGTCGGGGAATCATAACCAATCGCTCGACCGGGCGTTGGAAATTGTTGATGCCGTGGCCGACGCGGGCGCACAGGCGCTTAAGCTCCAGACCTATACCCCCGACACGATCACGTTCAATGGTTCGTCGGAGGAGTTTTTTATCCGGGATAACCAGTCGCTGTGGGCCGATAAGAACCTGTATAAACTCTACAAAGAAGCTTATACGCCCTGGGAATGGCACAAACCGATTTTCGACCATGCCCGCAAGCGGGGAATGATTGCGTTCAGTTCGCCGTTCGACACCACAGCCGTCGATTTTCTGGAATCGCTCGATGTGCCGCTTTACAAGATTGCATCGTTCGAGAATACCGACCATATTTTGCTGAAAAAGGTAGCCCAAACGGGTAAGCCTGTCATTATGAGCACTGGCGTTGCCTCCGTTGCCGACCTCGACGAATCCGTGAAAGTGCTGCGGGCCAACGGTTGCCGCGATCTGGTTTTACTCAAATGCACCAGCACTTACCCAGCCACGCCCGAAAGCACCAACCTGCGTACCATTCCACACATGCGCGAGTTGTTTAATGTACCAGTCGGCCTTTCCGACCACACCATGGGCATTGGCGCGGCTGTGGCAGCAGTGGCCCTCGGCGCGGTTGTCCTCGAAAAACACGTCACCCTTCGCCGGGCCGACGGGGGCGTTGATTCCGCCTTTTCGCTGGAACCCGACGAACTCAAAAACCTCGTTATCGAGTCTGAACGGGCATTTCTGGCCATGGGCCAGGTGAATTATACACTTACACCCAAAGAACAAAACAGCCTTCAATTCAAGCGGTCGCTTTATGTGGTGCAGCCCATGCGGGCGGGCGAACCCTTCACCCCCGCCAATGTCCGAAGCATCCGCCCGGCTAACGGCCTCCACACCCGCTATTACGAGCAGATATTGGGACAAGTTGCGGCCCAGAATATAAAAGCGGGTACAGCCTTGAGTTGGGACTTAATCAATTGAGTGAATGAGTGATTGAGTGATTGAGCGAATTACTCCATTTCGGATGTTCACTCAATTACTCAATCACTCATTCGCTCATTTCAAAAATGGGCATCATCAAACGCCAAACCATTCTTAGTTCCGTTTTTGCGTATGCGGGAACCGGGGTCGGATTCGTGACCCAGGGCTTGCTGTTTCCGCAATTGCTGACTCCCGCGCAGGTAGGGCTGACGGGGCTATTGCTGTCGTGGTCGGTGGTGTTGGCGCAGTTTTCTAACCTAGGCCTGAACGGGGCGGGGAATCGCTATTTCCCCTACTTCCGCGACCACGACCGGCAACACAATGGTTATTTGTTACTCAGTATGCTCACCACCCTCATTGGGGTGCTGTTCTGCGCGGCTTTACTGGTGGGGTTTCGGCCGTGGATGGTGGAGCGGAACCTCGAAAAGTCGGCCCTCTTTATCGATTATTATTACTGGCTCATTCCGCTGACGCTGTTTATGGTGGCGTTCAACGTGTTCGACAATTACGCCAAACTGCTTTACGATACCGTTTCGGGAACGCTTTACCAACAGTTTATCAACCGCTTATTCATCCTGGCCACCGTTATTGCTTACGGGTTAGGCTGGCTCAACTTTCATCAGTTTATGGTGGGCTGGATGATGGCTTTCCTAACCCCCACCGTGCTGATGGGCATCCGGGTGGCGCGAAAACATGGCTTTTCGGTGAGTTCGCGTTACCTCTCGGTGAAACCCGACCTACGCAAACAGATAGTCCGCTATGCCACGCTGTCATTGCTCACGGCCCTTTCGTCCAACGCCATTTTGAGCATTGGCAGCATCATGGTCAACGACACGTCTGGGCTGAGAGCCACGGGGATTTACACGATCATGGCGTATTTTGGGTCGGTGATTGCGCTGCCCGCGGCCTCGCTCTACAAAGTGGCCGGAACCATTATTGCCGATGCCTGGAAACGCAACGACCCCGCCCACATAGCGGATGTTTATGCCCGGAGCTGCCTTAATCAGTTAATTATCGGGTGCTTAGTATTTGTGGGCATTGCCGCCAACCTGCCCAACGTGTTTCAGTGGCTTCCGGCTGGCTACGAAGCGGGTTACTATGTGGTGCTCTGGATTGGCCTCGGCAAACTAATCGACATGGCCACCGGTGTGAACGGCGTTATTCTGGCCACCTCACGCTATTACGCCTATGATTCGGCGTTTTTTATTGCCCTGATCATCGTGACCATTAGCGTGAATACCTGGCTCATTCCGCGCTACGGCATCAACGGGGCCGCAATGGGAGCGGCTTTTGTGACGGCTCTGTATAACTTTGTGCGGACAACCTTCGTCTGGATTGCTTTCAGAATGCAGCCGTTTTCGTGGCGGTTTGGGGTCGTGTTGGTGGTGGGGGCCGTGGTTTGGTGGCTGTCAGTGCAGTTTCCTTACGGCGACGGCCCCGTTCGGGTCATCATCGACCTATTGCTTCGTTCGGCTTTCATCACGATTCTGTTTGGCGGTTTAGTCATTGGCCTGAAACTCTCACCGGACTTGAATCAGATGGTGGCGGGGGTTTGGAAGAAACTTAACGATTAACCGCAAAGACGCAAAGTGCGTCAAGAGGGTGTGAAGAATATCTTAGCGCTCCTTGCGCCTGTGCGGTTAATAAAATCAAATGCGACTACTTCGTTTTCTTTTTAAAGATCTTTTCCGATCGCTCGAAACAGCGGGTGGACGGCAGTTTCTGTGACTTCTGCTGTGCTACGCCGACCGACCGCGCAACCAGCCTTTTCAGGCCTCGGTGGGGCCGTTTCGGTTTCAGGTAATCGATGGACTGTCGTTTGCATGGCAATACAAAGAAATCTTTACGGACGAATTTTATCGGTTCGAGAC
>JAJAYX010000760.1 GCA_026785985.1 Rudanella sp.
CGCCTTACCTGCAACTGACCGGCATCGAATCGTGGTGGACGCGCTCTAAAGAGACCGGCCAACCCGTGGCCAAACTTCGGCTGAATTTCAACTACCCGGTGTCGGCAGGGGAGGTGGCTGGAAAAGTGTCCGTGACCGACGAGAACCAGAAAGCCCTGACAACCCAGGCCCCGCAAGCCACCGAGGGCCAAACCGCCGTGGCCCTGACCTTGCCGAACGCGCCCACGCCCAAAAATTCGCTGGCCATCACCCTCAAAATCGACAAGGGCATTAAGGTGTCGAACACGGCCTACACCAGCCGCGAGGTTATTGAGCAGCCGGGGTCATTGCCCGATAAAAACGCGGTCGAGATTGTGGATGTGCAGACGGGTTTCGAGAAAAATAAAGCGTTTGCCCGCGTCATCACAACGCAGGAACTCAAGCTAGGCCGTGGCGACGGACTGCAACTGAGCGCGTTCTATGCCATTCAGCCTGCTGTGGAAACCACCACCGAACTGACTGAAAACGGATTCATTATCCGGGGCGATTTCAACGAAACCGATACTTACGTGCTGACCCTTACCGACCAGATTCGGGGCGTGTTGAATACCCAATTAGCCGAACCCGTCAGCCGAGATCTGTTTTTCGGGAAGATGCCCGCGAGTATTCAGTTTGCCAGCAAAAAGGCACTTTATCTCTCCTCAAAAGGGGCGCGAAACGTGGGACTGAACATTGTGAACGTGCCAAAAGTGCAGGTCAAAATCGCGAAACTATACGAAAACAATATCCTGCATTACCTCAAAAATGGCCGCTACGAAGAATATGGCGAGAACTCCGACGGCAATTGGTCGCCCACGGGTGGCTTTACGTATAATGCTGACGAGGAAAATCAGTATAGCAGCATCCTGGTTAACAAAACCATCGAAACGTCTGACTTGCCCAAAGTGCGGGGTATTTCGGCTTTGAACGTGGCCGTGCCGGAACAACCCGGTATTGCCATGCCCGATGGGGAAGCTACCCGACCTTTGCGCGGGGTCTATCTGATTTCGGTGGGTTCTGCCGACGAAGCGTATGTGAACGCCAGTCAGTTGGTATCGGTGTCGGACATTGGGTTGGTGGCCCGCCAAACCGACACGGAGGTTTTGGTCTGGGCGAAATCGATTCGTACTGCCGAGAACCTGCAGGGCGTTGAGGTGTCGTTGGTGAGCAGCAACAACCAGTCGGTAATGACCCTGAAAACCGATGGCGAAGGGTTTGCACGTTTTGAGAAGGTGAACGAAAAAGCTCCCGGCTTCAAAATCGCCCTTGTTACCGCTACTACGAGCGACGACTTTAACTTCCTGTCGTTGCCCGATACTGAGGTTGAAACGTCGCGGTTTGAGGTGGATGGGAAGCGCGACAACTCCTCTGGGTTTGATGCTTTTGTGTATGGCGACCGCAATATTTACCGGCCCGGCGAAACCATCCATTTCAACACGGTTGTCCGCAATGCCACCTGGCAATCGGTGGGCGAGGTTCCGCTTACGATCAAGGTGTTGCTGCCCAACGGACGGGAGTTGCGCGCCCTCCGCAAGCAAACCAACTCCGAGGGGGCCGTGGCCACCGATGTCTCTCTCGACCCCGCAGCCGTAACTGGCACGTACACCATCGAAGTGCTGAACGCCAACAACGTGTTGCTGACTTCGGAGTCGATCAGCGTGGAAGAGTTTATTCCCGACCGTATAAAAGTCGATGTGTTAACCGACCGGACGTTCTACCGAAGCGGCCAAACCATCACGGCATCGGCCACGGCGACCAATCTTTTTGGCCCACCCGCTGCCGACCGGGCTTATGAACTTGAACTCCAACTGAAACGTAAAGTATTCACAGCCAAAGGATTTGCTGAATATAGCTTCGAGATGGGCGGCATGGGGTCGTTGGCCACGCCCGAAGGTGCCTCGGCAGGAACCATTGTAAAAGAACTCCGGCAGGGCCGTACCAATGCCAACGGACAAGCCACCGAACGCTTCCCGATTGCAGCTACTTATGCTGATATGGGTCTACTCGAAGGCAAACTGTTCACCACTGTTTTTGATGAAAATGGGCGACCTGTCAACCGGCTTCGGCGGTTTGATGTGTTCACGCAGGACGTGTTTTATGGCATTCGGGTGGCCGACACCTACGTGACCACCAACGCACCCTTAGCCATTGAGTCGGTGGCATTGGACAAAGACGGAGCCCTTCGGCCCGGTATCAAAGCGGCTGTCGAAATCATCCGTTACGATTACCAGTCAATAGTAGAGAAAGACCCAAATGGTGTCCTTCGCTACAAAACCAACCGGCGCGAAAAATCGGTTTACACCAACGCCCTGACCTACAGCGGAGGAAAAATCAATTTCAAATACGTTCCAACCGTATCGGGGGAATACGAAATACGGATTCGTCGGGCCGAGGCTACGGGCTATACAACGATGAATTTTTATGCCTACGGCTACAGCAGCACCACAGCCTCGTCGTTTGAGGTGAGTCAGGAAGGGCAGGTGATGATGACGTTTGACAAGGCAGCGTATGAAACCGGCGATAAGGCCAAAGTACTGTTTAAATGCCCCTTCAACGGCAAGCTGTTAGTGACGGTGGAGCGAAACCGGGTGCTGGAACACCACTGGATCGACACCGACAACAAATCGGCAGAATGGAGTTTCCCGGTTGGCAGCGACCATTTGCCCAACGTCTACATCACGGCTACACTGATTCGGGCGATGGAGTCGCCCGATGGAGCGCAGGCTAATTTGCCGATCACAGTGGCCCATGGTTTTGCGCCCCTTACCGTCACCGACAAAGACACTCAACTGCCCGTTACCATTGACGCCGTGACCCAATCGCGCTCGAAAACCAGGCAGACGATTCGGGTGAAAACTAACCGCAATGCCCAGGTAACGCTGGCGGTAGTTGACGAGGGTATCCTGCAACTAAAGAACTTTGAAACGCCCGATCCGCACGGCTTTTTCTACCAAAAACGTGCTCTGGAGGTCGGTAGCCACGATTTATACGCCCAACTCTTTCCCGAATTATCGCTCAAAAGCCGGTCGAGCTTTGGGGGCGACGGGTATAATCTTGAGAAGCGCGTGAACCCACTGGCCAACAATCGCGTGAAATTGGTGGCCTTATGGAGTGGTATTTTAGAGACTGGCCTGAACGGTGAAGCTGAGTTCACGATCGACATTCCGCAGTTTTCGGGTGACTTGCGGGTGATGGCTGTGGCCTACAAGGGCAACGCTTTCGGCTCGGCCAACCAAAGCCTGAAAGTGGCTGATCCCATTGTGATTAGCGCGGGCGTTCCCCGATTCCTGTCCCCCGGCGACGAACTGGATTTGCCCGTTACGATGAGCAACACGACCAAAACCGCGGCTCTCGTCACGGCGCGTTTGTCGGTCAGTGGCCCGCTCGAAATTGTACAGGACAGCGCATCGTCGCTTACGCAAAAACTGACGGTGCAGCCGGGCCGCGAGAGTCGGGCCATTTTCCGCGTTCGGGCACGGCAGGCCATCGGACCCGGCGCCATCACAGTATCGGTACAGGGCCTCGGCGAAAGCTTCACCGACCAAACCGATATTACGGTGCGCCCGGCGGCTTCGTTAGTCAAAAACACGCAGTCGGGAGGCATTACGGGGGGTAAAACCGAAGCCGTGACTATTGGAGCCAACAACCGTGCGACAGACCGCTTCTTACCAGGAACGGCCCGTGCGACATTGGCCCTGAGTCGGTCGCCAGTGATGCAGTATGGCCGCGAATTGTCGTATTTATTGGGCTACCCGCATGGTTGTTTGGAGCAAACGATCTCGAAAGCGTTCCCACAACTCTACTTCGCCGACCTCACCAAAACCATTGGCCAAACAAGCAATGTTTACTTTGTCCGCACTGGTGATTCCGGCCTGAATCCGGCCTTCAACGTGCGGACAGCCGTAGAGAAAATTGAGGGACAGCAAAACTATAATGGCGGTTTCGGGATGTGGGCCTGACAGACGAAACCCGACGATTGGGCAACGGCCTATGCGGTGCATTTCCTGACCGAAGCGGGGCAGGCAGGCTACGAAGTGCGCGGTGCAACCCTCAGCAAAGCCCTCGATTATCTGACCAACCTGACCAGCACACCCGCCATCGAAGACGAGTATGTGTATGATGAAACGGGTAACTATACCGTTCGGAAAATGGCCAGCCGGACGCACGTCTACGGCCTGTATGCCCTCGCGATGGCGGGTAAACCCAACCGGCCAACCATGAATTATTATAAGCAGAATGCGGCTTTGCTTACCGCCGATTCCCGTTATTTACTGGCTACGGCGTTCTACCGGGTTGGCGACACAAAAAGCTACAATACGCTGATGCCCAAACAGTTTGTCGATGGGTCACGAGGGCGGCAGTCGGGCGGTAGCTATGCCTCACCCATTCGTAACCTCGCGCTTGTGTTGGAAGCCTTAGTCGATACGGATCGCGATAATCTCCAGATTCCAACGCTCGCCCGGCAGTTGTCAGGAGCTTTGCGGCAGTCGTCGTATCTGAACACGCAGGAAGCCGCATTTGCGTTCTTAGCCCTCGGTAAACTCGCCCGTCAAAATGCCGGGGCCACCGTTACGGCCAATGTGCTGTCGGGTGGGAAATCGCTCGGTTCATTCACCGGGGCCGACTTGTTGCTGAAGCGCGTCCCGACCAACGGGCCACTCAGCATCCGCACCAATGGCATCGGGAGTTTGTATTACCTGGCTCAATCAGAGGGGATTCCTGCCGATGGCAAGGTGGTTGAGTCGGACAATGGCCTCGTGGTTCGCCGGGAATACCGCGACCGCAGCGGCAACCCCCTCAGCAACTTCCGGCAGAACGACCTCATTGTGGTGAAAGTGACCGTGCAGGTCAGCAGCGGGGTCGATGTGCCGAACGTGGTGATAACAGACTTGCTACCAGCCGGTTTCGAGATCGAAAACCCCCGCTTGGTGGGTGAACAGCGCGACATGACCTGGATAAAAGCTCCCTCTTCGCCCGACCATTTCGATGTGCGCGACGACCGGATCAACTTCTATACCACGGCCACCGGCGAGTCCAAAACGTTTTATTACCTCGTGCGGGCCGTCACAAAGGGCAATTTTGTGCTTGGGGCCGTCTCGGCCGATGCCATGTATAACCCCGAATTGCGGAGTTATCATGGGGCTGGAAGGGTTCGGGTGGAGTAAGGTGAAGGGGTCGTTCAGCCTAAGCGGTAGCAGCCTGGCTCACATTTTCATTTGCCCTTCAATCCATTCCATGCCTCGATCCAGAAGGGCAAATGCATAACGAGCGCGATTGTCGAACTCGGCATCGTCGCTCACTTGTTGGGCAACAAATTTGCGGATCAGGGCCGCATTGTCGGCGGCTGTGGGGTTTAGTATGTCGGGGTCAGTTTCGGAGCGGAAGGTGGCAAAATCGGGGCGTTCGGCATCGAAATTCTGGAAAAATAAATGGCCTTTTTCAGTTCTCACGGCGCACAACACTCCACTGGCCCGGCTCGCCGAGGGAGCGAGGGAGCCTTCAAGGCCACGTTTCAGCACAATAGCCGCGTCGAAACCAGCCATAAGAGCCAACTCGGCCATTTTCATCTGGTACGTAATATGAAAAACCGACGTAATCAGCACCCGCGCTCCACAAGGGTTCAGCACTTTTTCGAGCGTGGCCAGAAACGGGCGTTTCAACAGCACCTGTCGCCGGTCAACCCAGCAATTGAGGGCGGGCGATAGGGCTTTCTGATCGAGCACCCAACCATATTTTGTAAGCGGTTCGGTCAGTTCGTGGCGGCTCTGCATAAACTGGCAACCGAGGTGCATATATAGATCGTGCGCGTTGAGGGTGAATTTTGGCCCACCCGACCGACCAACTATTGACAACGCCCCGTAGCCCCGGCGCTCGAACCAATTGGCCAGCAGGGGGGTGATGAGGTAGCTGTGCTCGGCCCCGTCGAAGGGTTCGGCCAGTTGCACCAGCGGGCGGTCGCTTTGGGTTTGGTTGACTCGGAAACCCGGCGTAAAGGTGCGTTCGGTGGCCCGCATCAGGCCCAGATATTCATCGTTGGTTTCGTGGCGGACTCGCATGATGCTGGCTGCCAGGCCCCGGAATGTCTCGCAGGGGTCATCGCCAAACAGATAATCGCCCAGTTGTTCGGCTTCGCTCACCGATAGATTATGGCCCCGAACTAGTTTGGTGGCAATGGGCAACAAACCCGGATGCAGATCAGGGCAGAGTTTATTGATAAGGAACGTGGGGTGCGCAAAAGCTCCTTTGCCGATAGCCGCTTCCAGGCTTTGTTCTTCAGGAGTTGGCCCCTTCGCGAGCAATGCCCCCACAAAGGCTCCCCGTTGCAATGGATGCGTGGTTGGATCAAGCAAAGCCTGATGGCATTCTGCCAGTAATTCGGGGGGGAGTGGCTTGCTGCCATATTTTCCAATACCGATATGCTTGATGCCCCGCCCCAAGACGGTTTGCCCATGCGGATTGGCTGGTGGATATAAGACGGACATACGTAAGGAAGAGAAATTGTACTTAAACGTCAAAATGAGAAAAAGGCAATTTTTTCAGGATTAGACCTATTATTTTAAACCAGTTTTTATGAAAATTAGAAATTTTCTTGGGCAATAGGACAAAAACACAACTTATTTTTTGGTAAAACGTAATTTTTACCTAATTTTATGTCAGGTAAAATAAGGAAAATACTTACGGGATATCCAGCACTTGTAAAAAGTACAATATTCTAACAAAATACTTCCAAACGCTTTTTTGCCTATCCAACGGCCATTTTGAGACGTTTCCGATTGTCTGCCCATTTATTATATTTTTAGGATTCTTACAAGATTCAGTAAACGTGAATTAGTCGGGAATGAGCGTTGGCTGGCGGGCCTCGTTCGGGAACGGCAACGGTGTTCGACCCCCGATTGGCGGCCGCGTCGGCGGTTCGATTGGGGCAAGAAAAAGCCCTGAAAGGATGGCGGTCCTGACAGGGCAAAACGGTCTAACGTATTTTGTGTTCCACCTTAAACCAATCCAAATGTATGGCTTTTAGCATACATCGCAAAATCCTGTTCGGGTTTTGCTTAGTACTCACCGTGTCGGGTGCCAGCAATGCTCAGTTTACCTTCAGCGGTCAGCTTCGCACCCGAACAGAATACCGAAACGGTCAGGGCACCGTTTTGAAAGAAGCTGACAAAGCGGCCTTCTTTACCTCGCAGCGAACCCGCATCAGTGCGGCCTATGCTGGCTACCGAATCCCAATGTTCAGGATGTACGTGTATGGGGGCAGGATGCCTCCACCATCAATCGCACCACCAACGCCGATCTCAACGGCCTGATGCTGCACGAAGCCTGGGGAGAGTTTAGCCTGCTTGACACCAATAAAACCAAACTCGGTAAGGAATTCACCCTGAAAATCGGGCGGCAGGAGTTAGTGTATGACGATGTGCGTTTGCTGGGCAACCTCGACTGGCTGCAACAAGCTCGGCGGCACGACATGGCCCTGCTCAAATACAGCGCGAAAGGCTGGACGGCTCACGTTGGCATTGCGTATACCAAAATCGTGAATTAAAAACGGGTACGGTTTATAAC
>JAJAYX010000761.1 GCA_026785985.1 Rudanella sp.
TATTATTTTAAGATAAAATAGTACTAAAGGGCAAAGTGGGAATTGCTGCCATAACGTCGGAAAATTTTGGTTTAGGTAGTTCTATATTTGCAAGCAGTAACCGAACTGTTCACTGCTCGTGTTCATTATTCACTGCTACTCATTTCCGCTTTGCCGTTAGCTGTTCGGCAGCGGCTTGTAATTCTTTAACATGAGGCACTAAAAGGCTGGCCGGGTAATCGCGGATAAACTCGGCCAGCGCTTGCCGATAGGGATCAGCCCCCTGCACTTTGCCAATCAGCATAACGCGCAACAAGGCAAATTTATCTTCGATCTGCGTACCCGTAAACTGCCCCAAAGCATTTTCTACCTGTGCCAGACCCTCGGTCAGATTGCCCGATTGGTACAGGTAATAAATATCGGCGTATTTTTTCAGGGCAAGAGACTCTGTCCCCGATCCAACCGCCTGATCCCCTGTTTTCCCGGCCAAACGGGCATAGGACGTATTTGGATACTCGGCCAGTAGCCTGTCTTTCCAGTTCGAGGTGCGGCCCAACTGATCGTTGGAAACAAACAGCAGGTAATAAACTTCTGGTTTCTGAAGCGTGTTGGGGTAGCGCGTCAGCAGTTTCTCAAACGTTACAATGGCCTCGGTTGGCTTGTCGAACTGGAATTTATAGAGTTTCCCCAATTTATAGAGCGCGTTTTCAACCCGTTGATTCGATTGCGACAGGGCAAGTGGCATTAATGGTAATTTCGCCTTCATCACGTCGAGTCGGTTGGTCATCGGGTCTTTGGGCGCTACTCCTGGCACAGGTGTACCAGCCACTGCATTGATCGCATCGGGCCTGGCAGGAAGGGGGTTGTTCGGGTTAATGTCATTGGCCGGCGTGCCGCCGTTTGCTGGGTTATTATCATTGGCCAACGCCCGCGAGGCATCTTTGTTACTCCGTCGCCAGTCGTCTTCCAGCGGTCGGTTGCCCCAAACGGTCATGAAATCCTGCAAACCCTGGGTTAGCCGAACGGGATTATATAAATACCAGCGGTCGTTGGGAGCCAGATCGGAGTTGGTTGCACCGGGTTGCGACACCCCGGCAATGGTGGGACGGCCCGTGGCTTTTTCGATCACCTGCCGGGCCAGCTCCGCCTGAGCCGCATCGCGTTTGTCCTGCTCCTTCATGGCCTTGGTTAAGGCCGCATTGAGGGCTTCAGGACTCAATTTAACCAATGACTGCAAACTGTCTTCCGTTCTGATCGTGTTCCGATACTTTACAAATTCATCCAGCGATTTTTTACGCGCCGAGATACTCGTATACTCCGCCGATTGCTGTGGCAACAGGGCCAATGCACTGTCGTAATACATCTGTGCATTTACCAGATCCTGTTTTTTCTCAAAATACAGTTTACCCATTTCCAGGTAAGTATAAGGAACCTGCTCCATATTGGTGGTTGTGGCCGCCACCGACTGGCGGTAAAAGTCGATAGCACGGTCGTACTTATTCCGGCGCGACTCAATCTGCCCCATCGTATAGTAAATCTTGTCTTTCAGGTCGGTATTTTTGCGGTCGGCCAGCATCTGCTCAAACGACTGCCCCGATCCGCGTTGACCTCCACTGCTTTGAATCAGATAAATGTTGGCGTAAAACTCCTGATCATAAAGGGGCCGGTTGCGCAACACAGCCGCATAATGATCGGCTGCTTTAGCCGACTGGCCCAATTGATCGTATAACTGGCCGGCAATCAGGTGAAGCCGCGCTGTAGGTTCTCCTTTTTTCAGGGCCGGGAACGTGGCATCCAGAATGCCCGCTGCCAGTGCAGGTTCGCCTTTACGCTGGTGCAGATAGGCTTTGGTGAGGTAAAAATCGCGGGTGTTATCGTTGTTAAGGGGTTGAACACGCAGAAACTCCGATACATTGAGTGCGTTATTGTAATCGCCCGATTCGACATAGGCCCGCATCAGGCCAACGAGCGCGGCATGTTTATCATCTTCGTTGGTGCCTTTGGTATTCACATATTTGAACACCTCGATGGCATTGGGCAAATCCTGTTTCAGCATCCGAGCCTTGCCAATCACAACGTAGGCATCATCGAGCCATTTGCTGTTCTGATGCCGCTCGGCCACTAAGGATGCTTTTTTGATCGCTTCGTCCAAAAAAGGCTTCACCGGCCCGTTCGTCAGCGAATCAACGGGCAACAGAATGGGCAAAATCTGGTTATAGTTTTCCTTACGATCCTTATACAGAGTCGTTTCGGCCTGCCGAAGTTGATCCTGAGCGATAAAATAGGCGTTGTAATGCGCGGTCAGGTTATGATAGCCTTTGCTGATTGGCCGTTGGCTATATTGCGAACAGGCACTCAAACCAGCCGCCAGCCCTAAGCAGAAGGCCCAACGAAGCAGAGCGTTGGCAGAATCGGTGCGAGAGAATTGAGACATTAATGATATAGTACACCCCGCTTTTATGCGCTGATAAACTATCCGTTTAACGTTGCCAGAGCGGGTTGCATTATTGAACTACTCTGCAATTTACGAAAAATGTATCACTCACCACCCCGACGTTGTACATTCGCACATGGAAACGAACCCCGACGACCCCAAAAAACCCCTCGATGAGGCCCGCAAAAAAACCTCGTCCTACACCCAATATAGTAGCATTGCGTTCCAGATGCTCGGCACCATTGGCCTTGGCGTGTGGGGCGGCATGAAACTCGACCAGTGGCAGGGCAATAAAACTCCCGGCTGGACTATTGGCCTGTCTTTAGTTGCCATTGCTGCCTCGTTGTATCTGTTTATCCGGGGACTTCCCAAACAGTGAACAGTTGTCAGCTAACAGTTTTTCTGTTGGCTGTTAGCTGCTCACTATTCACTGAAAAAATGCTTCGTTCGCTCCTCTTCACGGCTCTCCTTACTTTTGTATTTTTCGTAGCTGACTATTTAGGCTATGCCCGTTTTGTGCATCCGCTCTGGAAAGTTATGCTGCTTTTTTTTGTAGCCCTATCTTTCCTGATGCACCGGCTGGTTGAGCTTGGTAATCAGGATAAAGGCGAGCGTTTCATCCCTTTTTATATGGCGTTCACGGTGGCAAGGCTCGTGTTAAGTGTGGCCTTCGCGGGCTTTTTTATCTATAGGGGCGTGGCAGACCGGCGCACGTTCGTTTTTGACTTTCTTGTACTATATATGTTTTATACTGTTTTTGAAATCTACGGATTGAGTAGTAACTTGCGACGCGATTTGAAAAACCGCCTTTAAGCTTGTTATGATACGTTCAGTAGTCAATAGAATCCTCATCGTTACCGCGCTGTTTATGAGCTCATTAGGCTTTGCTATGGCACAGGAACACACACCCGAAGGGCAGGAAACCCATCAGGAAAAAAAAGAAAAATTCAATGTGGGCGACATGATTATGCACCACATTCGCGACGGCCGGGGCTGGGAATTTGCTCACGGAGTGACACTCCCTTTACCTGTTATTTTATACTCAAAAGATCGCGGTCTGGAGGTATTCTCGTCATCACGGCTGGCTCATGATGCCGTTTATAATAACTACCAGTCAGACGACCACGGTCATCTTCACCGAGTCGATGAAGCAGGGAAGCCCGTTGAAGGCGTTCACGTCTATGATTTTTCGATTACCAAGAACGTGGCCTCGCTCCTGTTGAGTGCCATTATCCTGATCACGATTTTCCTGGCGGTTGCCAAAGGATACACGACTAACAAAGGCAAAGCCCCTAAAGGTATTCAGGCGTTTCTGGAGCCGATTGTGTTGTTTGTTCGTGACGAAATTGCCAAGCCAAATCTCGGTCCGGGCTACGAAAAGTACCTCCCTTATTTGCTCACATTGTTCTTTTTTATCCTGACGAACAACCTGTTGGGGCTGTTGCCGGGTGCCGCTAACCTGACGGGGAATATCGCCGTAACGTTAGTGTTGGCCATTATCACGTTCCTGATTGTAAATCTCAACGGAAAGAATACCTACTGGAGTCACTTAATCCGTCCAACGGGTGTGCCCATCTTGCTATTGCCGATCATGATTCCGGTCGAGATTGTTGGCTTGTTCATGAAGCCATTCTCCCTGATGATTCGATTGTTTGCCAACATAACGGCGGGCCACATTATTATTTTGAGTTTGATTTCCCTGATTTTTATTGCCAACAACCTCGGCGGCACGGCAACGGGCTGGGGGATTAGTCTGATTGTGGCTCCGTTCACGATCTTTATGAACCTGATCGAGTTGCTGGTAGCATTCCTGCAAGCCTTCATCTTCACCCTGCTTACGTCGATGTATATTGGCGGAGCCATCGAAGAACACGGCGATGCCGATCATGGCATGGGATATGACGGCCCGGCAGCACATTAATTTGCATTCTTTTGTTTCTTTTTTTCATAATTAATTTAAATTCTGATGTTAGCGTTCTTGCTCTCAATCTTGTTAGAAGCTACGGGTAGCGTAGCCATCATGGGTGCAGCCATTGGCGCTGGTTTGGCCGCTATTGGTGCTGGTCTGGGTATCGGTCGTATTGGTGGCAGCGCGATGGAAGGTATCGCCCGTCAGCCAGAGGCCGCCGGCGAAATTCGGACATCAATGTTGATCATCGCAGCCCTCATCGAGGCCGTGGCCCTGTTTGCTGCTGTAATCTGTCTGCTGGTTGCTCTGGCCTAATTGCCCGCAGTAAACCATCCTGTTTTTCGCCCGCGTACTAGGCAACGGCACACGGAAAACAAACCGAATCTGTACTGTTCCTGCTGGTTTGAGGTTGTCGGCCAGCAGGAATTTTACCCGCAAAAGAATGATTTTTAACCGTTTATAGTTTATATACTCATGGACTTACTTACCCCCGATCTCGGCCTGTTGTTTTGGCAGCTTGTCATCTTCGGTGCCTTGTTTTTTATTCTATCGAAGTTCGCCTGGGGGCCAATTACGGCCAGCCTGAAAGAGCGCGAAACCAATATTCAAAGTGCGCTTGACATGGCCGAAAAAACGCGCCAGGAGATGGTCGCGCTGAAAGCCGACAACGAGAAATTGCTGGCTCAGGCACGCTCCGAACGCGAAATCATCCTGCGCGGTGCCAAAGAAGCCGCCGACAAACTGTTGTCCGATACCCAGAAAAAAGCACGGGTCGAAGGACAGCGCATTCTGGAGCAGGCCCGCGAATCGATGGCTAACGAGCGCGTGGCAATGGTTGCCTCGATGAAGAAGGA
>JAJAYX010000762.1 GCA_026785985.1 Rudanella sp.
ACACGGGTGTAGTTCAAGGGTAGAATAGCGGTCTCCAAAACCGTTGATGGGAGTTCGAATCTCTCCACCCGTGCCAATCCCTTATACAAATGGACAAGTTTACTTCGTTTCTGAAAGCTTCCTGGGAGGAAGTTCAGCATAACGTAACCTGGCCAAAATTCAGCGATCTACAAGCCAGTTCAACATTGGTTCTCGTGGCATCGCTAATTTTTGCGCTATTAGTTGGCCTGATTGATTTCGTTTTTGAGAACGGCCTCAACGCCTTCTATCAATCCTTTTAATTTAGGATTTAGGATTTGGAATTTAGGATTTAAGCTGATGTCAGATAAACTCCAAACTCCAAATCTCGAATCCGAAATCCTTTATCATGGCTGAGATACAATGGTATGTTATTCGGGCGGTATCAGGTCAGGAAAAGAAAATTAAATCCTACTTAGATAACGAGATTCTCCGGCAAAAGTTAGAGGAAGTAATTCCCCAGGTACTGATTCCGTCGGAGAAGGTGTATGAAATGCGCAATGGTAAAAAGCGCGTTCGGGAAAAATCATTCTTTCCCGGCTACATCCTGATCTCGGCTGACTTAACTAACAACCGGGCACTCGACATGATTTTGAATATGCCCGGTGTGATGGGTTTCCTTGGGAACTCGCAAACGGGTACAAACTCCAAAGTTCCGGTACCGTTGCGTCAGGCAGAGGTAAACCGAATCTTAGGGCGGGTTAACGAAGAAGCCCAGGAAGCAGCCGCACCAACGGTTGGCTACCTCAAAGGTGAATCGGTGAAAGTGATCGACGGCCCATTTGGTGGGTTTGTAGGCACAGTTGAAGAGGTATTTGAAGACCGCAAAAAACTAAACGTCGTGGTGAAGATTTTTGGTCGCAATACCCCTGTTGAATTGAGTTACGCGCAAGTTGATAAAGAGTAAAGGAAGAGAACTCCGGTTATTTTCCGGCATCAGAACTCATGCTTCCCATGGGGGTTCGGTGCCAAAATAAAGTACCGATTGACGATTGCTATGGATGCATTGTGACGTGCTGATGAGTAATTAACAATCACGATGGGCCGCCACGCGGCCATAAAATTCACCAAGACAATGGCAAAAGAAGTAGGTGGCTACGTAAAGTTGCAGGTTAAGGGCGGTCAGGCCAACCCGTCTCCGCCAATCGGTCCGGCTTTAGGTTCCAAGGGTTTAAATATCATGGAATTCTGCAAGCAGTTCAACGGACGGACGCAGGACAAGACGGGGATGGTATTGCCGGTGGTGATTACGTATTACAAAGACAAATCATTTGATTTTGTAATCAAAACCCCACCTGCACCGATCATGCTAATGGAAGCGGCTAAGATAAAAAGTGCTTCAGCTCAACCAAATCGTAACAAAGTTGGCTCAGTAACGTGGGATCAGGTACGGACAATCGCGGAAACGAAGATGCCGGATTTGAATGCCTTCAAAGTTGAGTCGGCCATGAAGATGATTGCCGGTACAGCGCGTAGTATGGGGATTACGGTGCAGGGTAAAGCGCCCTGGGACAACCAGTAAGCAATTGTTGCCAAAAGCAATTTACGAGACATGGCAAAGTTAACCAAGAAACAAAAGGAAGCGATATCGAAATACGATGCTTCTAAAGCATACACGCTCGAACAGGCAGCGGGTATTCTGAAGGAGATTTCGTACACGAAATTCGACGCTTCCGTGGATATTGACGTTCGGTTGGGCGTGGATCCGCGTAAAGCCGACCAAATGGTGCGTGGCGTTGCTACGCTGCCCCACGGTACGGGTAAAACGGTTCGCGTGTTGGTGCTTTGCACTCCCGACAAAGAGCAGGAAGCTAAAGACGCGGGCGCCGACTATGTGGGCCTCGACGACTACATTCAGAAGATTGAGCAGGGCTGGACGGATATCGACGTGATTATTACGATGCCGACCGTCATGGCTAAAGTAGGCCGTTTGGGCCGGGTTTTAGGTCCTCGCGGCCTGATGCCAAACCCAAAATCGGGTACGGTGACGCTGGAAGTAGGTAAAGCTGTTCAGGAAGTGAAGGCCGGTAAAATCGACTTTAAAGTTGACAAGCAGGGAGCCATTCACACCAGCATTGGAAAGGTGTCGTTCGCGCCGGAGAAACTTGTTGAGAACGCGCAGGAGATTATTGCTACACTAATGCGTCTGAAGCCATCCTCGGCCAAGGGTACGTATGTGAAAACCATTAATCTGTCGAGCACGATGAGTCCGGGTGTAAACATTGATAAAGGCACAGTAGCAGGAATCTAATATGACACGGGACGAAAAAGGAGCGATTATAGAAGAGTTGGCTCAGAAATTTCAGAGCACTCCTTTCTTCTACATCACGGAGGCCAGTGGCATGAGCGTTGCTGAAGTCAATGACCTTCGTCGGAAATGCTATGAGCGTGGAATCGAGTACAAAGTGGTGAAGAACACCTTCATCAAAAAAGCACTCGAAACGCTCGATACGGATTATACACCGTTTAACGATACGGTACTGGCTGGTGCATCAGCGGTGATGTTTCACCCCGACAACCAGAAAGCACCGGCTCAACTCATTAAGGAGTTCCGTAAGAAGAACGATAAACTGAAGTTGAAAGGTGCCTCTATTGACTATAGCCTGTTTATTGGCGCAGATCAACTCGAAACGTTGATTACGCTGAAGAGCAAGCAGGAGTTAATTGGCGACATCATCGGTTTGTTGCAATCACCTGCCAAGAATGTGCTTTCGGGCCTTCAGAGTGCAGGTGGTAAACTTGCCGGTATTCTCAAAACGCTGTCAGAGCGCCAAGAGGCATAGTTTATTTCGGATTTATGATCTTGGACTACCCCACAGTTGACCAAAATCCAAAATCCAAAATTTCCAAGTCGTGGGTGGGTGCCTGCGACTTCCCAATCAATTGTATCACAATCAAATAAGAATACTAAAATGGCAGATTTGAAAGCGTTCGCTGAACAACTCGTAAACCTGACGGT
>JAJAYX010000763.1 GCA_026785985.1 Rudanella sp.
GCCTTTCGCAACGCCCTTGCCCCAGGCAATGAACGGCACCAGGATTCCCCCTTCATACAAATCGCGTTTAATGCCCCGCAGCGGGCCGTTCGAGTCGAAAAAGTCGGGGTCGCCCCCCCCTTCGCGGTGTGGGCCATTGTCGGAGGTGAACATGACCACCGTATTGTCGGCGATGCCCAATTCGGTGAGTAGGGCCATGAGTTGGCCCATGTCGCGGTCGAGGTGGGTGATCATCCCGGCGAAATTGGCTTTGGGGTTGGGTTGCGAGCGATAGTTGCCGCCTTTCTGCACAAAGGGTTTTTCGGGGAATTTACTTTGTCCGGCAACACTCATAAACGGAGCCAGGGATTCGGGCGTGGGGGCAAATACTTCGGCGTGGGGCATGGTCACGGCCAGATACAGGAAGAACGGGGCGGCTCGGTTTCGTTTCACAAAAGCAAAGGCAGAATCCACAATTAGCGGATGCGAATGCTGGAGCGAGTCGGTGGGGTATTTTACGGTTTTCCCCTCGCGGATTGTCCAGAGGTTATTGGTATAGAAATGGTGCGCATGGCTCTGATTGGCATAGCCCAGAAACTCGTCCCAGCCCTGTTTTTCGGGGGAGCCGCTGTTGTGGGCCATCCCGATTCCCCATTTGCCAAACATACCCGTTCGGTAGCCCTGCCGTTTCAGAAACTCAGCCAGCGTTAGGTCTTCGTTGCGCAGGGGAATTTCGCCGTTCCCCCGAATGTAGGCGTGGCCCATGTCTTTGCCGGTCATCAGGGCGCAGCGCGAGGGCGCGCAAACGGTGCTGCCCGCGTAGAAGTCGGTGAAGCGGGTTCCCTGAGCCGCCATCCGGTCGAGGTTGGGAGTCTGGAAATGAGTTTGCCCATACACGCTCAGGTCGCCATAACCCAAATCGTCAGCCATGACATAAATGATGTTGGTGGGGCGTTTGGCCTGATCGAATTGATTAAACGGCTGAAAGCCAGTCATTAATAGGGCAACAAAGCAGGTTGAGAACAGGAGTAGGGGGGATTTCATAGAAAAACAGGAGTCTGCCCTACAAACCGGACAAACCCCTGTTTTTACCCAATTAATCATCTATCTCGATTACCTATTTTACCCAATGTCCAACCACCACCTACGTCAATGAGCAATAACCAGCCGTAACGTGGCCACCATGCCATCGTTCACGTGTACCGAAATCAGGTAAACACCATCACTAAACATAGTGGTCGAAATGAGGTGTTGCTGCTCGGTGCTGGTGTCAACCAATTTTCTGTACAGGGTTCGGCCCGTCAGGTCGGTCAAGGCCACGGTGGTGGGTTGTCCGTTGGCCGCCCGAAGATCCACGTTCACCCGGTGTTGAGCCGGGTTGGGATAGAGTCTGAAAACTCCCTCTTCCGACTCGATGAACGAGTCGAAAGTTGGAATCACCAGCACCTCTGTAGCCATGCGTGCTCCCGGAGCGGCACAGTTGACGGCCTGAATAGTCCACTGTTGCGAGGTCGTGCCATTGACGGTGTACTGAACAATCTCCCCGTTTTCACTCAGAGTGTTGTTCTTCAGGTGCATGGCCTTGCCCGAATGCCGGGCTGTCATTACGTAATAACCCTGGGCATTGCGCTGAATTTTCCATTGCTGATTCGAGTTGTCATGCGATGTCCATTGAATCAGATTAACCTGATCCTGCGTTGAGGCCCCCGGTACGTCGATTGATTTGTTACTATTGACGTTGGCAAACCGGTAGAACCCTTCGGCATTTATCGAGATTTTCCACTGTTGCGAAGCCCGGTTGGCATAGGTCTGCTGACGAATGCTGGCATTGTCGGCCGTAGAGCCGTTCAGAACGGCCACGGCTTTCGATCCCATTCGGGCACTAACCCGGTAACAGGCTGTAGCCGAGAAACTTGACGACAACGGTGGGGCCGGATTCACGCACGTCCGCTGTTCGATAGTCCACTGCTGAGCTTGAGTACCATTAGCCGTAAACTGAATAATCTCGCCCCCTTCGGTCAGGTTGCTACTCTTCACATCCAGCAATTTACCCGAGTGCCGGGCTACAAGCTGATAATACCCTGCGGCATCGTAGCGGAGCAGCCATTGCTGGTTATTGCCACCTACGTACCTCCACTGATGCACCAGCGCGTTGTCGGCGGTCGACACGCCCGATACATCCAATACTTTACCGCTGTGATTGGCAATGACCTGGTAAAAGCCGTTGCTGGTGGGAGCAAACTTCCACTGTTGCCAGGCCTGGTTGGCATCGGTCCGCTGCCGAATGGCTCCCCCATCGGCGGTCGAGCTATTTTCTACGCCCAACACCATACCACTTACCCGCGCCACAAGTCGATAACAGGTGTTTATAGCAGGCGTAATCGATCCGGAAACAGGTGGCATCACCACAGGTACAGCCGGGGTCGCGCTGGTTTCAACACCACCCGTCCAGGCACTGCCCCGGCGCGTATAGACCCGGAAATAATACAATTGGCCTGCTGTAAGGTTCGTCACTACTAAACTCGTTGCCACGCCCTGATACACCACTTTTCCCCCAAAGAAAGCTGCTCCAGTTCCCGTGAAACTGGCATCCTGGGCATAGACCTGATCAACTGGTCGGTCGGTGAAGCCACTGCCTGCTTTGGCCACCACCAGCACATTGTCGAAGGCCACTGCCGGGTTTGTCCAGTTCAGGCGCACCGCGTTGGTGGCGGTGGTCGACTGTAAGTTTTTGATAGCTAGTTGAGGGGAGTTGCAATCCGGGTAAATTTTCACCGAATCGCTGGCCATTAACCCTCCCCGGTCGGTCACAGTCAGTTTAATGACATAATAGTATGTTTCGCCATCGCAACCCACTGGCGACACCGTGATGGTTGGCGATGATGTGGTTTGCACAGGCTCGCGATGTTCGTGGTTATTGTGGCGAATCATCACTTGCCAGGAATAGGTTAAACTGGGCAGGTCATCATCAGTCACAGTGGCCGTCAGGGTGTACTGACTTTCTCGATCCAGCGGATAGAGCGCATTGTTGATCGGATCGGTGATTTTGGCCGTGGGCGCCGGATTGTTAATCGACACCTGGAGCGTTTTAGAGTCGCTCAGGCCACGTCCGTCGCTCACCGTCAGGCGCACCGTGAACCCCTGCGAACTGGCAGCCGAAAAAACTTTGGTTGGGTTAGCCTGCGTGGAGGTTGTGCCATCGCCAAAGTCCCAGGCATAGATCAGGGGGTCGTTGTCGGGATCGGAGGAAGCATCACCCCGGAACGAGATCGTGAGGGGGGAGGGGCCGGTAAGGGTTGCGGCAGTGGCTACGGCAACAGGCGGCTGATTGCCTCCAAAACTAATTTTCATCAGATCGCCCGCATTGATGTTGATGTAGTACAACGCTCCATCGAGCGGGTTAAACTCCACATCTACCAGGCCATTTCCCCCGCCATTGCGCAGAAATTCGCGCACCTGGGTCCCGGCACCGTTGGCATCGAGTGTGGCGGCCCGAATCCAGTTGGCCCCATAATCGGCAAAATAATAGGTATTTCGCCAGGCCGACGGAAACTGCGTGGCTGCTGGATAATAGGCCCCTCCTGTGGCACAATTGCCCCGGAACGAGTTACCCGGAGATCCTCCAGGTCCACCCAGATTCGTGGCTGTTGCCACCGAGCCGTTGAAGGTTGGTGTGCGGGCCACATCGGCCCCATGTTGCCAGTCGAGGGCGGGCCGGGCGTGGATGTATCGTCGCTGAAGTCCAGGGAGGGGTTGATTGCTGCACTGATTCATGACCGTTTGCACCGGGTTTGTGGGTTGTTTTAGCAAGTCGCTGA
>JAJAYX010000764.1 GCA_026785985.1 Rudanella sp.
CCGTATCACAGTTGAGATCGAGCAACAAGGTCAACTGCGGGCTGATTATGGGATTCATTTAATCGAAAGCCTGTCACTTCAATTGACTGAGGCTTTTGGGAAAGGATATAGCTTACCGAATATGTGGAAGTTTAAGCAGTTTTTTTTAGCTTTTCCAATTCTATCCACAAACGGGAGAGAATTAGCGAGCTTTCGAAAACACCTCCGAAGTGAACTGTGCTGGTCACATTACCGTATCCTGATGCCACTTGAAAACAAACAGGAACAAGCTTTTTATATTCAGCAGGCCGCCGACGAACAGTGGACTGTTAAGTTTCTGCACCGAATGATCACCACCAGATACTACTATAAAGTGGCTCTTGGTGAACAGGAATTGATACCGAATGAGCGAACTGGTAGGCTGACTCAACAGTATTCCTCCACCACTTTTTCTGTCAATGGCAAGACAGAACGCACCCGCATTGCCAGAATTAAAAAGCAATTATTGGATCGATATGTTGGCTTTGCGTTTGTAGCCCAACGCCAGTTTGTAAGCGTCGGAGGGCAGGAGAACTGGGCGGAGTTAGTGTTTTTTCACTATGTACTGAACCGCTTCATCCTGATTCAGCTTGGCGAACACGATCCGGTTACTACAACACACTTTCGGTTATTGCTGGACGGCTATATGAACAGGCAGCCGCCAACTATTGACACTCTGCCCATTGGTTGTTTAGTAGATCAAAAGGGACTTGTGAAAATTCAGACCACAAGTCATGAGCTAATCATTGCACCCGAAGAGCAAGCTGTTATTCCCATTCAGTTGTGACACAACTTTACCGACCTTCAGGCTTCGAGGCATACACTCATGCCCGACCATTTCGGGAAACTACTCGCCGAAAAAGAGTTTAACGATTTGCTGAGATATCTGTTAAGTGTGAAATGAACCGTCCATCCAGAAGCCTGGAGTTGTTCCGACCTCTGTGGTGTAGCTATGCAAATGATGACAACCGAATCCATCACCACCTCTAAACAATCGCCGACAACGGGCGGGGTAACCCGGCAAATATTTCCGGTACTCGAAATGACCTGCGCAGCCTGCGCCGTTAACGTTGAGTCGATGCTGACCAACACGCCCGGCGTGAACTCAGCCGCCGTAAACTATGCCAACCAGTCGGCTACGGTTGAGTTCGACCCGACGCTAATTACCCCTGCCGGGATGCAGCAGGTTCTTCAATCCATTGGATATGACCTGGTCGTCGAGGTGGAAGATCCGCAAAAGGGCGACGTTTGGGCCGTACAGCAGGAAGCTCAGGAACAACACTACGAATCATTGAAAAAAAGGACTGTTTGGGCGGGTATCCTAACGGTTCCAGTGGTGGTGCTGGGTATGTTCTTCATGACCCGAACTCGCGACGGCGGACCGGACGAACCGATCCCGTATGTCAACTGGATCATGATGGCCCTGTCGGCTCCGGTGGTTTTCTGGCTCGGCCGTTCCTATTTTGTCAATGCATGGAAGCAGGCTCGGCATGGCAAGGCCAACATGGACACGTTGGTGGCTCTGTCGACGGGCATTGCCTTCCTGTTTAGTGCTTTCAATACCATTTACCCTGAATTCTGGGCTAATCGGGGCCACCACTCCTCCGAACCGGTTCGACGGAGCGACGGCTCGCACGTTTATTTTGAAGCCGCAGCGGTGATCATCGCCTTTATTTCGCTGGGTAAATTGCTGGAGGAACGCGCCAAATCGAATACGTCGTCGGCAATCAGGAAACTGATGGGACTGCAACCGAAAACGGTTCGTATTATCGAGGGCGGCATCGAGCAGGAATTGCTTATTGTGCAGGTACGGGTTGGGCAGGTAATCGTGGTACGGCCCGGCGAGAAGATTCCGGTGGATGGCCTGGTCGAATCCGGCGAATCGTTTGTGGACGAGAGCATGATTTCGGGCGAAGCCATTCCGGTAATCAAGCGAACAGGCGACTCTGTGTTTGCCGGGACTATCAATCAGAAAGGATCGTTCCGGCTCACGGCTCAGAAAGTTGGGAGCGAAACGGTGTTGGCGCAAATCATCCGCATGGTGCAGGAAGCCCAGGGCAGCAAAGCTCCGGTTCAGAAACTGGTGGACAAAATCGCCGGTATTTTTGTGCCGGTGGTCATTGGCATTGCGCTGTTGACCTTTGGAGTCTGGATGCTTTGGGGACAGTCGGCCAATGGGGGCGAGAACGCATTTGCTCATGCTCTGCTGACTTCCGTCACCGTTCTGGTCATTGCCTGTCCGTGTGCGCTGGGGCTGGCCACACCCACCGCCATAATGGTTGGCATGGGCAAGGGAGCCGACAATAATATTCTCATCAAAGATGCCCAAAGTCTCGAACTGAGTTATAAAGTGACCGCTGTGCTGCTCGATAAAACCGGCACCATCACCGAGGGCAAACCTTCCGTCACGGATCTGACCTGGCAAGTAAGCGACAACGACGTAGCCCGTCTGTTGCCCGTACTCTACGCCCTCGAAGCACAATCAGAACACCCATTGGCCGATGCCGTGGTGGCGCGGCTTCGGGCGGGGGGGATCATCGGAACCGGTATCGAGGGATTCGAGAGTTTAACGGGTCGGGGCGTTTCGGGCCGTCATCAGCAGATAACCTACTTCGTTGGCAATGCCCGGCTCCTGACCGAACAGGGGCTTTTGATTGACCCTGCTGTTCAGAAACTGGCCACCGCCTGGCAGCAGGAGGCAAAAACGGTGGTATTTTTCGCCGATCAAACCCGTGTTCTAGCCCTGATGGCTATTGCCGATCCGGTGAAAGCGACCGCTCGCGAAGCCATTCAGACGCTCCAGAATCGCGGCATTGCGGTGTATATGATGACGGGCGATAATGCGCAGACCGCCGGGGCCGTGGCCAAAGCGGTTGGCCTGAGCGATTTCCGGGCCGAAGCCCTTCCCGCCAACAAAGCCGCATTTGTGAAAGGGCTTCAGGCGCAGGGCAAAGTGGTCGCCATGATTGGTGATGGCATCAACGACTCGCAGGCATTGGCCCAGGCCGACGTGAGCATTGCCATGGGGCGTGGTTCCGACATTGCGATGGATGTGGCCAGGATAACGCTCATCACCTCCGACCTGAACAGCATTCCCAAAGCACTTAACTTATCGAAAAAGACGGTGCAAACCATCCGGCAAAACCTGTTCTGGGCATTCATCTATAACCTGATTGGCATTCCGATAGCAGCGGGGTTGCTCTACCCCATCAACGGCTTCCTGTTGAACCCAATGCTGGCCGGGGCAGCGATGGCCCTCAGTTCGGTGTCGGTGGTGAGCAACAGCCTGCGGTTGTGGACTGCAAAACTGTAATGCTGATTCTTATGTTAGAGAAAAAACGAATAACAACCGACTATGGAAACACTTAATTTCAAAACCAACATCAAATGCGGTGGGTGCATTGCCGCCGTTACGCCCTATCTGAACGCTATTGAACAGCTTGATGGCTGGAACGTGGACACCGCCAGCCCCAATAAAATCCTCACCGTGCAAACCACAGATACCCGAATTGGGGAGGAAGTAAAAAAAGCCGTTGAACGGGCAGGCTATAAGGCCGAACCCATGCCGGAAAGCTAAAGAGCCACTAACACTAACTCAACTGGAATCCACGAAACCCACGGGCTGGGTTCCGGCGATATTAACGGCGATGGCAAAGGCGATTTGGTGATGATGTCCATTGTTGGTTCGGCCCCGAAAAGTGCCCAACTGATGGGCAGCGTGGCCACCGAAATGGTTACCGAAACCAATGTGCCACTGCTGCTGATTCCCCCATCGAGTGCGTATGCCGGCGTGAAAAACGTGGTGCTGGCTCTGGATCTTAACGCCCCGACCGATGCCGTGGTGCTGGATACGGCCCTTCGGTTTGCCCGGCAGTTTGGGTGTGTTGTCGACCTGTTGTTTATCAACGACCAACCGACCGATGCCGTCCTTCACACCAAAGCCGAGCACATCCGGCATCTGATGGGTGACGTTCCCCACACCATGACTATTCAAGCCGGCGACGACGTGTATGATACCCTGTTGACCTTTGCTCACACCAACAAAGCCGACCTGATTATGATGCTTCCACAAGAACATAACTGGTTTCGGCGAATGTTTACGGAAGGCGAAACCCAGCGCATGGCCCGCCTGACGGATATTCCGCTGTTGGCAGTGGTGTAATGTTGGAAACTACCCTAGAAACGATCCAGAAAAAAAGCAATGTCGGATTCAGTCTCGATGTCGTGCATGGGTGGTTGTCTGTGGGCTAATTTACCTGTTAAATCAAATTCAGCCGCATCAGTTCGCTGAAGAACGCCTGACAACGGTCTTTTATCTGGTCATACTCAGAAGACGCGCTCGCAATCAACGAGTTACCAGAAATATGTGGGGCAAAATGCGGGTCGGGACAGGTGACGCTTGCCATGCTCATCGACGAACAGGCAATCCCTGAACAGACTACCTCCGTCAGCAGGCCATGAATGTGCGCTTTCAACTGTTGGAGTTTCTGGACATACTCAATAACACGATGATTCAGGCTTCGGTAGGTTTCGCCGGGCAGGTCGGCCAGCAGACTTATTATCTGATCAATGTCGTCTTCGCGTTGCGCCAGATCAGTTGCCCAGTGCTGATGTTGGGTGCGGCACGTTAGCAAAATGGATGTTGGCATAGTGGGCAGGGCCGTGTTCATGCGTTTGTGAGCTGGTTTGAGCCGTAAATTTCCTGCTCACCTCTTTTCCGAATCCTGACTTGCGTCAGCTACGCAACTGAGTTTTCTCATCCCGCCTACCGTCCTGAATTTAATCATCTCCCCGGCTGACCACGCTTATTCCTCGCCCAGCAGTTGACCGACACCTTTGTGTCAATCAATCACTAACGGGTATGTCTATTCTCTATTTCATGATCGGAATCGGTCTGTTAATAGCCTTGGGGTTCCTGGGGGCTTTTATTGCAAGTCCACTATCTTCGTACGAACGCCCGAGGATTTTAAGGGCATTACCGTCTTTTTAGCCTCAGACACGGCCAACTATTTACACGGCATCGTCGTTACCGTCGATGGTGGCCGGACGGCCCGCTGATTGTATTCCCGTGCTATTTGAAACAAAACCAGAAATTCTAAAAACCTTAAACCTAAATAACTTACTATGACAACAAGAAGGGAGTTTATTAAACAAACAGCACTTGGTACCGCGGGCCTTGCCGTTAGTGGCTCGGCGATGGGCATGAGTGCCAAAAGCTATGCAAAAATCATCGGTGCCAACGACCGCATCAACGTCGCCATTGCCGGATTGGGCCGCCGGTTAGGGGCTTATTACGAGCCGATTGGCCGCAAAGCCAGCAATGTTGAGTTGGTCTATCTCTGCGATGTGATGCAAAAACAGCGCGAGTCGGCTATTCAGAAATTTGCCAGGCACATCGACTACAAGCCAAAGCTCGAAGGCGACATCCGCCGGGTGCTGGCCGACAAAAACGTCGATATGCTCATCAACGCCATGCCCGACCACTGGCACGCGCCCGGTGCCTGGATGGCCGCCCAGGCAGGTAAGCACGTGTATGTCGAAAAACCGTGCAGCCATAACCCCCGCGAAGGCGAAATCCTGGTGGCAGTCCAGAAAAAATATGGCAAGCTGATGCAGATGGGCAACCAGCAACGCTCGTCTATCGAAACCCTGGACATTATTGATCAGATTCACAAAGGCGTTATTGGCACACCCTACAAAGCCACGGCTTTCTACACCAACAACCGGGGCGAAGTGCCGGTACCGAAAAAAGCACCCGTTCCCGAAGGTTTGGACTGGGAGTTGTTTCAGGGTCCTGCCCCCCGCATCGCCTACACCCACGACACCTGGGATTACAACTGGCACTGGTACGGCTGGCTGTATGGCACTGCCGAGTCGGGCAACAACGCCACCCACGAATTAGACGTAGCCCGTTGGGCCTTACAGGTCGAGTTTCCTGAACATGTGGCTGTTGAAGCCACCAAACACCACTTTATGGACGATGGCTGGGTCATGTATGACACCATGGAAGCTGAGATTCGGTTTCCGGGCAACAAAATCATTGAGTGGGATGGCAAAAGCCGCAACGGCTACAAAACCTACAGCGCCACCAGCGACCGGGGTACCATCATTTATGGCTCTACAGGTACGGTTTACGTAGATCGGGAGGGCTATAAACTCTTTACCCGCGATGGCAAATTGGTGAAGGAGCGCAAAGCATCGGGTTCCGAAGCCGGCACAACCTTAGGCGGTGGTGGCGACATGACCACCCTGCACGTAATCAACTTTTTTGAAGCCATTCGGGGCAAAGCCAAACAGGCATCTACCATTGACGAGGGAGCCAGAAGTACGTTGCTGAGTCATTTGGTAAATATCGCGTACCGCACCAATAAGCCGCTCGACATTGACCCGGCCAATGGCCATATTAAAGACCGCGATGCTATGAAACTATGGGGCCGCGAGTACGAAAAAGGCTGGGAGCCACCCATCGTGTAACCTTGACTGGCTTGTGACGGTTTTATGTTCGCATAAAAAAGTGGTGGCCCGATACAGTCGGGTCACCACTTTCGTTTAACCAACAGTCCCAAATCGCGCCTTATTGCTGGTCAGGGTGTTCCGCATCGACGATTCGCGCACTACGAGTTGTGTCTCCATAACTACCGTTTCGGGCGTTGCCACCTCCTCATCGCCAGCGTCTATCTGCTTCAACAACAAGCGAATCGTTTCTGCACCCATTTGCTGAATCGGTTGGCTCATGCTGGTAAGCGCGGGCGACAAAAAAGCCGAGATTGGCTCGTTGTTGAAACTGGCAACGGCCAAATCCTGAGGAATTCGGATGCCTTTCTGTTTTAAAATAAACAGAGCTGGGTAGGCAATGCGGTCACTGATCGCCAGCAAGCCGTTGGGCGTGTGTCGGGGTGTATTTCAGGCATTCCGCGCAACGCCCGCGAGACCGTCGAAATGGAGATTTTCAGCGATTTGGCAATGTCTTTGATGGTAACGGGAGCCTTTTTCATGACCGAGGAGGATTATCCCAGTAAATGGTACTATTCCTGCAAACTGCTTTTTGTAACGAGAACATGATTCGCAATACGAATCAGTTGTAGCAGTAGGATTGCACAAATATAATTAAATTTTTTCTGGCTTATTTTCACTTTGCAAACGCTTGCAAAGCGAAAATTACTTTCTAAGAATATTTTCTCTTGCAAAGACCACCAACGTTATAGATTTTCACCTATAAGTTCAAAATACTGATACTGATCGCAGAAAACCATGTACAGACCATTAAGCTGTGAAGTGTTTTCTGATTGTACTTTTCTCATGATACCCATGATTGCACAAATTACACAAATGCCCATTCGACAGGCCGTCGGCTTATCCGAGATGTCGCGCTACTCAACCACCGAATTGCGGGACAATTTCCTGATTCAATCGTTGTTTGAACCCGACCAAATACAGGCTACTTACACCCACTACGACCGCGTGATCGTCGGTGGCGTTATGCCCCAACATACTTCAGTTGAGTTGCCCCCTTACGACAATCTGAAAACGCCATATTTTCTCGAACGCCGGGAGTTGGGCGTGATTAACGTGGCTGGCCCCGGCTCTGTCACAGTCGATGGAACACAGTACGACCTCGCCAAACTCGATGGGTTATACGTGGGCTTGGGCAGTCAAACCGTTATGTTTGAGAGTTACGATACCGATGAACCAGCCCGGTTTTTTCTAATGTCGGCCCCGGCGCATTATGCCCATGCAACGGCTAAAATGGCCAAAGAAGATGCCAATCCAACTCGCTTAGGCTCGCGGGAAACAGCTAACGAACGCACCATTTACAAATACATTCACCGTAGCGACGGGCCGGCCGGCGGGCTGGCCAGTTGCCAGTTGGTGATGGGGCTTACGGTGCTGGAACCCGGTTGTGTTTGGAACACTATGCCTGCCCATACGCACGACCGCCGGATGGAAGCGTATTGCTACTTCGACCTGCACACCGACCACCGTGTGTTTCATCTCATGGGGCCACCCGACCAGACCCGTCACTTAGTGGTAGCGAATCATGAGGCTATTCTGTCGCCACCCTGGTCTATTCACTCCGGTTGTGGTACATCTTCTTACTCCTTCATCTGGGGCATGGCCGGCGAGAACATGGATTTTGCCGATATGGATTTTGCCCCCATTTCAAGCCTGCTATAACCGATGAATTAATAAATGCTAAATTTATTACAAAAAGACGCTGTAAAAAATTTTGAATGTGAATGCTCAAAAAAACTCGATTCAGATGGAATCTGATTCTTTATTATGGCGGGAATTAAGAACTGATAATGAATTTTATAGTGTGGTTTATCAGGTCTGTAAATTCAATATTTTTCGTTTCCAAATACCCACAAATGAAAAGCTCAATTATTGCATTTTTTTGTCTTTTGACAGTTTTATCTTTTGATATCATTGCCCAGAAGAAGCCATCAAAAATTGGTGAGATTGCTGCCCAACTTGATTATGCCTTTGACGAGATTGCCAAAGTAAAGGCCATAAACCCGAAAGCAGTTAGTCCAAGATCAACAAAAGGCGATACGCTGCTCATGGTTCCGTCAAAAGACTGGACGAGTGGCTTCTTTGCGGGTGATCTATGGTATATGTATGAACTTACAAAAGATGAAAAATGGCTTGTAAAAGCAAAGGAATTTACAGCCCCACTCGAACGCGAAAAAACCAATGGTACTACGCATGACATGGGTTTTAAGATGTATTGCAGTTTTGGCAATGGCTACCGTCTGACGAAAGACCCCAAATACCGCGATATTTTACTTGAAGCGGCCCGAACATTGACCACCCGATTTAATCCAACAATTGGCTGTATCAAATCATGGGATCATCACAACGATGTCTGGCCTTTTCCGGTTATTATCGACAATATGATGAACCTCGAACTATTGTTTTGGGCTTTCAAAGAAACGAAGGATTCGTTGTTTTATAAAGTAGCCATAAGCCATGCCAACACCACCATGAAAAATCATTTTAGAGCCGATTATAGCTCGTATCATGTGATTGGCTACGATGTGAAAACGGGTAAGGCCATTCAAAAAAATACGCACCAGGGTTATAACGATGCATCAGCCTGGGCAAGAGGGCAATCGTGGGGGTTGTATAGTTATGCTATGTGCTTCCGGGAAACAGGCGATGCTAAATACCTGAATCAGGCCGAAAATATTGCTCAGTTTATTTTAAAACACCCTAATCTGCCCGAAGATTTAGTGCCTTATTGGGACTATAATGCACCAACCATTCCCAATACACCCCGCGATGTATCGGCAGCTTCGATCATGGCCTCGGCTTTTTATGAACTTAGCACACAGGTTCCTGCAAAGGCAAAGTTTTACAAGCAGACTGCCGATAAACTAATGGAAAGTTTATCGGCAAAATACCGGGCCGGGTTGAAAACCAATAAAGGGTTTTTGCTAACGAGTAGCACAGGGAATCTGCCCGCAAATTCTGAGATAAATGTGCCAATGGTTTATGCCGATTACTACTACCTGGAGGCCCTGCTTCGGAAACGAAATTTAAAAAAACAGTAGTTTTTCCTGTGAGAATAAGTATTAACGGTTAAAACCATTTGCTTCTTAGAAAGTTACTACGGGGCATTGCCACATTCGGTTAAAACCCGTAGGCGAAGAGACTGAAAATCGACATAGCCAAAGGCCCGGCGAATGATGCTCCGAATGTGATTATTGGTTCCTTCCATGCCCGCATTGGTCAGCCGA
>JAJAYX010000765.1 GCA_026785985.1 Rudanella sp.
CATGTTCACCCGGCCCTACAAGTACAAAAACTTTTTCAGCAGGTGGCGGTGGCGGTTTTCTTCGGCAGTCCAGCCTCGAATCCAGCGCGACCAGCCGTGGGAATCCCCTTGGTTCACCCCTTCCATGTCCATCAGCCACGACTCGTAGGTCGGCAGGGCCTCCTCCGTAATTGTGTCGCCAACGAGCACGGCCATATAGTCGTAGGAGAGTTCACGGGTGCTTTCCTGCAACTGCTTCACCTCGTCGAAAAACGTTTCCCGCGTGGCATCGGGCAGGAAATCGGCGGGTTGCCAATTGGTTTCGATAGGCTTGAGGTACTCACCAACAAAGGAGTCTATTTTTTCGCCGACGAAGCGCATTACATCTAAACGGGAACCAGAGAGAGTCATAGTGTATCAACCAACAAGAAGTGAAATGTAAAATGGTTAATGTATAGGGAACAATGTCCATTACATTAGTGGGTTATTGTCCATTAACCATTCCAGATTATTCGTTTGAAAAGCAAAGTACGCAGAAATATAGGGTATCTCGCATAGAAGCGATTAATTTTGACCACATGAAACGAATGCTCGACTATATACTAAGTGTAATTTACCTGCTCTTTTTTAGCTTAATACTGCTGATTTTTCATGTTTTGCAGGTTTTTACATTCGATCTATTTGGCCGACCCATTCAAAAAATAGTTGTTGATTGGATGAATGGTTGCCTGGCGTACGGGCTATACCTGACGGGTAGTCGTATTCGTTTCCGGCAGATCACGTCACTGCCAACCAACCGCCCGATTATTTTCGTGGCTAACCACCAGAGTCTATTCGATATTTCGCCAATAAGTTGGTTTTTAAGGCGTTACAAACCAGTTTTCGTGTCGAAAATTGAGTTACAATATGGCACCCCGGCAGTATCCTACAACCTGCGCCGAAGCGGGGCCGCCCTCATCGACCGCACGAATCCAAAACAGGCCATCGGTGAAATTGCCCGTTTAGGCAAACAGATTCAGGATCGGTGCGAGTCGGCGGTGATTTTCCCGGAGGGGACTCGTTCAGCATCGGGGCAGTTAAAGCCGTTTTCCTCAGCGGGGGTGGCGGTGTTGCTCAAAAAAGCCCCATCCGCGCTTGTGGTGCCTGTTGTCATTCAGGGAACAGGGCGGTTTAACCCCCGAAAAATGTTTCCGTTGCGGTCATTCACCCGCATGTCGTGGACGGTCTTGCCGGGTATCGAACCAACTGGTCAAACAGCAGAGGCCGTGGTGAAACAGGCCGAAGAAGCTATCGCACAGGTGTTGGATGATTCGTATATTTTATTACGACAGTAACCATCCGCACCGCCGACGGCTCGTTTACCAAAACAGGGGTCGTTACCGCCACGGGATCGACCATTGTACAGTTACCACTGGCGGTCGTAATGTCTAATACGTCCAATACCATTCAGTGAAGTAAGGGCCTGATTATCAACTCTGAAGAACCCGTTCAGGCCACTTATCGACAAACGCCCGGCCTTAATCAGGATCTCGTGACGCTCAAGTGCCGGGCCGCTCCTGGCTACGCGTTTTATGCTGGTAGCCAAACCCCAAACCCATTAAGTTAAGGAAAACAGGGGGCATAATTCTTGCTTAAAAGATGCCTGCTGCCCTTTCTAAAGTCACTGAATCCAAATGCCTGTCCTAACGAGACACACTTCATCCTGCCCCCTTTTGCATAGACTCAAAAAACATAACCAATAAATCAACTAACTCGGAATAGTACAATCGGGTAGCCCCCATTGTAATTTTTCTCCGTATGATGCCGGTCATTCTGGCGGATACGTTCGTGGTAGCTTGGCTTTACTATCTCTAAACTCTGCAAATAATAGCCTTGTAAGTACTTCCGTTTCGCCTGTACTCAGCACCACCTTCACCAGCGACCCTGATGATGAGTTTAGTGAGCACATCGAAATAGACCGAGAGTTTGATGGACGCGACCGATTTGAACTGGTTTTCTTGGACACCCATCAATTGGGTTTGGGCATTATCGGGGAGTAGTTGCACCGTGGAGTCGCCGACCCACAGGCGCAAGTCTTTGACTGTTTGGGCTTTCTGGTGTTTATAGAAGGTAACGACTGATGCGTTGAAAAAGTCCTCAAAGAAAATGACTTTCAGCTTTTTACGGGCCTGACAAAAGGCCGACCTGGTACAGGAGGCTCCCGCCTGAAAGACCTGGTTTAGTTCAGTCTGTAAGGACTTTTTAAAAGAGTTAATATGAGGCCAGCCAACTGAGCAAAGTTCAATTTGCTGTTACGGGTGAAGTCCTGCTCTTTTTGGCGGTATGGAGCCGGGTTTCGGGCTGCGTTATCCAGAAATGTGCGTAAATCGGTGATTATTTTGGTGCTTGTTTTCATACTGGTGTACTTTTGATGGCTACTCAAGTACGGCAAATCCCGGCGATTTTCCTAACTTAATGGGTATGAACAGCGGTGTGGCAAAAGGCGGGCTGAACGGCTTCGTAGAAACATTTGTTCAGGGTTCAGCATTTGTGCTTCGTATGAACTTTTGTGCTAAAAATCCCGCCCTTCGCCAAGCCCCGAACCGTGTGTGACTTGAATCAAGCCAACTGACATGATACTATAAGATTGATAGAAAAAATGAGAGCAATTATAAATACAGAATACGGACCACCAGAAGTTGTTAAATTAATGGAGGTTGACAAACCTACACCAAAAGATAACGAGGTGTTGATAAAAGTTTATGCCACAACCGTAAACCGCACCGACTGTGGGTTTCGTAGTGCTGAATATTTTATTAGCAGATTTTTCAGTGGACTATTCAGACCCAAAAATAAAACACTTGGAAGCGAGTTTGCCGGAGAAATTGAAGCAATTGGAAAAGACATTACATCATTTAAGACAGGAGACAAAGTCTTTGGATATAACGACACGAAATTTGGAGCACATGCCGAGTATTTGACTATGGTAGAGAATGAAGCCATTACAACAATGCCAGGAAATTTAACTTATGAAGAAGCTGCACCAATAACCGAAGGTGGACATTATGCGCTATGCAACTTAAGAGCGGCAAAAATAAAAGGTGGACAAAAAATTCTTATTAATGGTGCAACAGGTGCAATTGGTTCAGCAGCGGTTCAGTTGGTTAAATTTTTCGGTGCAGAAGTTACAGCAGTTTGCGACACTAAAAATGTAGACCTTATAAAATCCTTAGGGGCTGATGTGGTAATAGATTACACCAAACAAGACTTTACAAAAACAAGTCAGACATTTGACTTAGTTTTTGATGCTGTTGGCAAAAGTTCATTCGGACGATGTAAACCAATTCTTAAAAAAAGAGGAATATACATATCAACAGAACTTGGGAAAAACTCTGAAAATATATTTTTAGCACTTTCAACCCCACTATTTGGCGGTAAAAAAGTATTATTTCCTATTCCAACAATTAATAAGGAAGATGTTGTTTTCTTAAAAGAATTAGTGGAAGCTGACAAGTATAAACCTGTAATTGACAGGCGATATACATTAGAACAAATTGTGGAGGCTTATAAGTATGTGGAAACAGGTCAAAAAACAGGAAACATGGTAATAATTTTGATTTAATTTTTGTTGGATTAAATTTGTTTATAGGTTTAAGTTCTGCATTGCCTTTGTATTTATATTTCAGACATAAATCCATTGAAAAACTAAATAAATAAACCTGCTGACGAAAAAACAACGAACAGCTAACAAGGTTTCAAACCCATTAAGTTAAGGAAAACAGGGGGCATGATTCATGATTCTTGCTTAAAAGATGCCTGCTGCCTTTCTAAAGTCACTGAATCCAAATGCTTATCCTAACGATGGTGGGTCGTCCAAAAATCCCAAATCCAGTGTGCCCCAGCACCCAGCGCAATCAAGCCCGTTTTGTGGGTCAGGGCCTGGTCAAATTTAGCTAAAAAGTCTTCGTGACCACCCAAATGATCAACAGAGTGGCTGGCCGAAATGACCCCGCGCTTTTTGGCCTTGTAACAGGCTGATTCGGCAAAAACGCGTCGGCATGGGCCGCCCTCTCGGCCTATCTTTTTAAACGGAATGGCACAAGCTGGCCGTTACCGATAATGCCCATGCTGAGACAAGGAATGGTCAGGGTGTTGGTATTAGTAACGGCACGTTTATCATTGGGGACTCTGGATTTGAGAGCTTAAAGGGCAAGGTGGCGTTTGGCACGGTGGATAACTGAGGTTTAGTACGTTTTCACCAACCACTCCGATACCAATTTCTGGGGTGTGGAAAAGTTGATCCCTACGCCCACCCGCGTCTTGCCCGATTGGGCGTAGGGCAGCAAATACCCTTTGGTTTCGATTTGCGCCAGAGCTTCCTGCGCCGTTTTGTCGAGTTTGAACTCGAAGGCATAGACGTAGTGGGTGGTTTGCACCAACGCATCGCAACGGCCCCGCGCCGTGTGTACCTCGCTTTGCACATAAACGCCCAGCAGCACAAACGTC
>JAJAYX010000766.1 GCA_026785985.1 Rudanella sp.
GGCGTGGGGTGAGATCCCCTGGTCGGTAAAATATGCATCGACGCGCTGGCGAAGTGTAACAAAAAACGACGACCGGCTGGCCACCTTAAATTTTAGTTTGGTTGACATTAAAAATGTTTTTGAATAAGCAATTAGAATGGTCTCCTAACGAGTGAATATACGTTATTTATCCGTAAGCCTCGTCATTAAGGCGCGAAAACATCTCCCGATCATCCTTCACCCGTTGCTGTAAGGCCCAGTCGTCGATTGATAAATACGTTTTCAGATATATACTAACGCACTTATTACTCAACAGATTTTGGTAGTCTTTCGTTTGATGGCGATACATCTTTATCGCGATTATAATCCGCCCCAAGGCCGCTAATTCGGTATTGTCTTTCACACAAGTAAGGAGATTTCAGGCAGTAAACGGAGTATTGAGGGCGGTGCTACTATTGAACAATACCAGTTTTTTGTATATCTATAGCCAGTTGATTACCACTTGATTACAGCCAAAGCATTCATACGTTGTATCTTTACCGAACAATACAACATAACCCGGAATGTTGACTGCCACCCAATCACGCCCCTCACTTTACACGCTGCCGTTCTGGTTGCTGTGTTCGAGTAACTTTTTATTCTCGGCCAGTTTCTCCATAATGATTCCCGAACTACCCGCTTACCTCGAAGGCATGGGTGGTCGCGAATACGTCGGGTTGATTATCGCGCTGTTCACCCTCACGGCGGGCCTGTCGCGGCCGTTCAGCGGCAAACTCACCGACCGCATCGGGCGGGTGCCAGTGATGGCGTTTGGGTCAGTGGTGTGTTTTGTGTGTGGGTTCATGTATCCCCTCGCGCTTTCGGTGTGGAGTTTTTTGCTGCTCCGGCTCATCCACGGTTTCTCGACCGGCACCAAACCCACGGCCACGGCAGCTTACGTTGCCGACGTGGTTCCCGCCGACCGACGGGGCGAGGCAATGGGTTCACTCGGCTTGTTTACGGCCACGGGCATGTCGCTGGGGCCGGCCATTGGGAGTTGGCTGGCCGATTCGTTTTCGCTCAACGCGATGTTCTACACCTCCTCGGTTTTCGCGCTCCTTTCGATTCTGATTCTCCTCCGAATGCCCGAAACCCTCACCGAACGGGAACCGTTTCGGTTTGGGTTACTCAAGCTGAAAACCAATGAGTTGTTCGACCGCAACGCCCGTTGGCCATTCTGGATTTTATTCTTGCTCTCGTTCTCGTCGGGGGCAGTGCTGACGGTTGTTCCGGCCCTCAGCACCAAGTTGGGTATCGCCAACAAGGGTCTGTTCTTCACGGTTTATACGGTGGCATCTTTGGCAGTTCGGGTCTTTTTCTCCCGCACCTCCGACCGCTACGGGCGGGTGCCGGTGATCACCGTTTCGGCGGTTATTCTGGCCGTGGCAATGGGTTTGCTGGTGATGGCGGGAACGGCCGGCGAAAACACCATGCTCTGGTTTTGGGCAGGTTGCATCGCTTTCGGGCTGTCGTGGGGCATCAACTCCCCCACCATCCAAGCCTGGACAGCCGACCTCAGCGACGAACACACGCGGGGCCGGGCAATGGCTACCATGTACATCGCCCTCGAAGCGGGCATCGGCATCGGGGCCATTACGGCGGGCTGGCTCTACAATCACATGGCGGGCGACACCCAAACCGCTTTTGCCGCATCGGGGCTGTTTGCAGTCGTAGCGGCAGTGGCGTTAGTGGTGCGGAAGCGGTAGTCTTTTTGTATATTTGTACAAATCACTGACTGCCATGAAAACGCTCGAAGTACACTTGCCAGACGAGATAGCGGCCTCTTTAGCCCGTCATACAACCGATGCAGAAGGGTTTGTATTGGAGTCGTTGCAACTGCGTTTGAAAAAGATAGAAGGCGAGGAGAAATTAGCCGAAGAATACAAAGCAGCCGCTGTAGAAAATGAATCGCTGATGGCCGATTTTAAATACGTTGATTCGGAAGGCTGGGACAATGAGTATTAAACGAGGAGAGATCTGGCTCGCCAATTTAGACCCCACTATTGGCGGTGAGATTCAGAAAACAAGGCCGGTTGTTATTGTTTCCAACAACAGCAACAACAACAGCAACAGTGTCGTAACAGTGGTTCCTATAACGTCTAATGCGACACGGGTGTTCTCATTTGAGGTGTTTCTGTCTAAAGGGACTGCTGGTTTGCCCAAAGACTCCAAAGCCAGGACCGACCAAATCAGGACACTTGACAAAAGCCGTCTGGTAAAACTATACGGTCAGCTATCCGCTTCGCTCATGAATGATTTGGACAAAGCATTAAAGCTGCATCTTGATTTGTTCTGATTTACCACGATACAAAACCAGACTTATTTGCCCTAACCCATGGCGGGCGGCACCCAAACCGCTTTTGCCGCATCGGGGCTGTTTGCAGTCGTAGCGGCAGTGGCGTTGGTGGTGAAATGGAAGCAATGAGAACACACAGAGTACACCTCAAAAAAACCTTGCAACAAAACCATAACTCTGCGTAACATTATCATCATTCAGCCCAATCAATTTAAGTGTAACTGACTAATTATCAGGACAGTAAAGTTTTATAGAAATTCAATACTAGTTGAACGATTCTCGTAAGCCCTACCCTGCATCGGGACAATAGTTTTGACTCATCAAACGACATTTTTCCTGTTATCCATGAGTCAATATCAACGTATCTTTTTCTGGTCAATGACGGCCGCACTGGGCGGTTTCCTCTTCGGCTTCGATACGGCCGTGATCTCCGGGGTCGAGCAGTCGCTACAAACCCTCTGGAAACTCAACGTCTGGGAACACGGACTGACCGTTTCCATCGCCCTTATTGGTACAGTAATTGGCTCTATGATGGGTGGCATTCCTGCCGAAACGCTGGGCCGTAAACGAACTCTGTTCTGGATTGCGATTCTTTATTTACTGGCTTCGCTTGGCACTGCCCTCGCCCCCAACTGGCCTATTTTTCTGCTGTTTCGGTTTCTGGGCGGGCTGGGCGTGGGGGCGTCGTCGGTGGCGGCTCCCATGTATATTACCGAGATTTCACCGGCCCGGTCGCGGGGCAAGCTGGTGGGCTTGTTCCAGTTCAATGTGGTGCTGGGTATCCTGGTGGCCTACCTGTCAAACTTCCTGCTGTCGGGCATGGGCGACGAGTCGTGGCGGTGGATGCTGGGGATTCAGACTCTGCCCTCGGTCATTTTCCTGATCGCCGTTCTCAACATTCCCGAAAGCCCGCGCTGGTTACTACTCAAACGCGGCAATGTGGCTGAGGCTCTTGATGTGTTGACCATGATTGACCCGACCACGGCCAACGAAACTCTGGCCGCCATTCAGCACAGTAATGCCCAGTCAACAGGTTCGACCAGGCTGTTTTCGGGACAGTATAAAACGCCAATCATGCTGGCAGTACTCTTTGCGGTTTTCAACCAGGTATCGGGCATCAACGCCATCATTTATTACGCCCCCCGCATTTTTGAAATGACGGGCTTAGGCAAAAGTTCGTCGCTGCTGTCGTCGGCGGGTATCGGGCTAATCAACCTCATTTTCACGCTGTTGTCAATGAACCTGATTGACCGCTACGGGCGACGGACGCTGATGAAAATTGGTTCCATCGGGCTGATTGTCACGCTGGGTCTGGTGGCAAGGGCTTTCTACGTCGAAGATTTTAGTGGCATAACCGTACCGCTACTGCTGTTTGCCTACATCGCCTTTTTTGGTTTCTCGCAGGGAGCAGTCATCTGGGTATTTATCTCCGAAATCTTCCCCAATGAAGTGCGGGCGAGCGGTCAGGCTCTGGGCAGTTTCACCCACTGGTTCATGGCGGCCATCATCACCTTCACCTTTCCGTACTTATCCGAACGGGTCGGCGGGGGGAACACCTTCCTGTTCTTCACAACCATGATGGTGCTGCAACTGCTGTTTGTGTGGCGCATTATGCCCGAAACCAAAGGCACCAGCATCGAAAAAGTCGAACGAACCGTTTTCGCACACTGAAAAAAGTTGGTAGTTATCGGCCCCGGCGGGGAACCGCAACAGCCGGAGCCTACGTAGCCACTCAACGGGGAGCCACACCCATTTTTTCGGAGCAACCAATTATTAGTCAGGAGTTTGTGAGTGGCATATTACAGTAAATGAAGGGCTTAAAACCTACTATAAGGTTGGATAAGTCGGGTTACAGTGAGGGAAAAACTTCACTGTACCTTTTTACATCTCAGGTAACTATTAAAAAATCCACGACGAAAACCGCTACCCAAATGCAATTGATGAACAAGTTAGACGCTTTCGGGCGTATTATTAGTGCCATCAAAACCTATCGCCTTCAAACAGGCGACTACCAGGATTTGGTCTATAACGAATCAGCGGATGCTTATTTAAAACAGCATCTGTCTACTCAGGACTGGCTTTTTTGGCAACACGCACAAGGTGCCAACTCTCCAGTTATAAGAAATTTCAGGTAGACGAAAGCTACGGCAAGCCGGTGTAGGTCGCGGGTGGGTAAGGGAATCGGCAACTGGACTCGGTTCGGTTCGTTAAGCTTTTTTAACCAAACTAAAAGACGGTCTCTTTGCGTTAAGAAGTACCTTTACGGCTTCTCATGCGCCTATTCGTTATCTCCCTTCCTGCTTTATTCGTTCTCTTACTGGGCCATCAGCCCGCACAGGCGCAGGGCCGTTATGTGGTCGGGATGGTGTTGGATCAGGCCGATCAGAAGGGCGTTGACCGGGTGTTTGTAACCAACAAACGCACTACGCAGCGTGTGCGCACCAATGCAGAAGGGCGGTTTTTCATTACGGCTCTCCCCAAGGACTCGCTCATTGCCACCAGCCAAACCC
>JAJAYX010000767.1 GCA_026785985.1 Rudanella sp.
AAAAATCACTCTTAATCAAAACGCTTTTTCGGTCGCCACAATTTACATTCCCGATACATCGATTCATATTATAACCGCAAACGACTTACCATCGGATTGGGAAACGGAAGACGACTCTTTATTTGACATTACAGATAAATGGATCAGCAATAAAACGTATTTGGTTATGCAAGTTCCATCGGCCGTGATTGGAAACGAATGCAATTATTTGATTAACCCTGCCCATCCCCTATTTCCAGAGATCCGTTTAGAATCTGTTGCCTTGTTTCAGTTCGATAAACGAGCATTTGGAAAGGTATTGCTGAAAAAACCATGAGATACCTACTCGTTTCTTTATTCTTTCTTGCCCTATTACCCGGCTGCTTCCGGCCCACCATCCCCATCTCGACCGGCCCGAAATACCCGATTGATATTTTCTACGAGAACCAAAGTCCGGGTCGCCTGTATGAGGTGTTGCAGGAAATGGAAAGTCGGAAGGAGTTGCCGTTAGACAAGAGTCAAAATGCCGATGGAAGGATGTTGAGTCGGGGTAACACCATGCAGGACAAGGAGTTACTGCTGGCAAGACTCTCATTGGAGGCCCAAAAAGCAGGGGCCGACGCGCTCGTGAATGTGAAGTACACCTACTACACCACCAAAACCATGAACGGTTATCTGCTCACGGGGCAGGCCGTAAAATACCGGGCAGAAAATTAGTTTTGAGTCCGTATACCCCTTTCCCCAACCTAAACCATGCCCCGCATAAACCCTATTCCCGACATTGAGGCCTCTGTCGACCTGCAAAAAGCCTGGGTCAAACACATCGCCGACTATCCTGGCTCGCGGATCACCAACATGAAAGCCACGTTGAGCCATTCGCGGTTGGCTTTCGAGGTTTATATGCAGTGGTATCCGCTTTATCACGAGGTGATTCGGATAGTCGGTGAGCGATCGGCCTATCTGTTTGCCCATGCCATTTCGGAAGCCAGCAACTGCCCACTCTGCACCACGTTCTTCCGCAAAATCATTATCCAGAACGGTGAACGCCCCGAAGACCTCTCCCTGACTACTGATGAACAACAACTGCTTGATTTTGGGGCCGAAATTGCTCTCAAGCGGGGCGACGTGTCGGATTCGATTTATGAACATATCCGTGAACGATTTGCTGATAATGAAGTAGTTATGCTAATTGCTTTTGCTGGTCAGATGATTGCTACGAATCTGTTTAATAATGTCCTTGGCGTAACCATCGACGAGTATCTATACCCCTATTTACCCTTAACCCACTCCCAAACGAATGGCTGAATTTGCCGGAAAAGTTGCGTTTATCACCGGAGCCGCCCACGGACAGGGCCGGGCTGTGGCTCTGGCCTTAGCGGAGGAAGGTGCCAACATTGTGGCGTTCGATGTGGCCAAAAACCTGAGTTATCCGGCTTATACCTTCGGCTCGTCGGGTGAATTGGATTCGCTGAAAGAAGCGATTGAAGCCTTGGGAACCCGTTGTTTGGCCATTGCGGGCGATGTTCGGAATGATGCCGACATTAGCCGGGCGGTTGAGCAGACCATGAGCGATTTTGGGCGCATCGACCTGTTGTTCAACAATGCCGGAATTTGCGCCTACGGGCTGGCCCACGAACTACAGGAAGAAGAATGGGATGCCATGCTCGACATTAATCTGAAAGGGGCGTGGCTTGTGGCCCGGCGCGTCATTCCGGTGATGATGGAGCAAAAATCAGGCGTGATTATCAACAATTCGAGCATTGCCGGGCTGCGGGGAATGGGTCGGCTGAGTCATTATGCAGCTTCGAAATGGGGGCTTGTTGGCCTAACCAAATCGTGGGCCATTGAACTGGCTCACTACCACATCCGGGTAATTTCTATCCACCCAACGGGTGTGAACACGCCCATGAACGACGGTTTAGCCGCACTGGAAGGCACTACTACCCAAGCCATTGCCGAACGTTCGGCGGGAAATCTGCTGCCCATTCCGTGGGTAGAACCTGATGATGTAGCCGGGATGGTTTTATACCTCGCATCCGACAAAGCCCGTTATGTTACCGGCTCTCAATTTGTGCTGGATGCGGGTTTGCTAACCCGGTAAACACTACTTGACTTCTTCAAAATCAACGTAATCCCCCCCCTTATTTGTGTTGGGGCGGGGTGGCACATGATCCACACGGGTTTCGCCTTCGCGCCGATGGGTTGGCTCCTGACGGCGTTGCTCCTTCACTAACTGACGACCCACAAGCAGGTAAAACACAAACCGGCGTACGGGCGGCACAAAGGCAATCAGCAGAATAAAAACGAAGAGAATTTTTAGTAACATGAGTGTCGCGTTTTCAGCCTAAATAACGATAAGTAAGCGCATTTAGTTTTCTCCTGCTCCGATCCTCGGCTAGCTGGCTCAAGTCGTTGCGTGATGTTTGTTACATAAAACTGTTCCTTCGTGCTGTAGTTTTGTACAATAGTATGACAGGACAGGAACTCTTTGGGTATGCAGCGGCCATTGTCGTCGGGTTGGTGATTGGGTTGGCCGGGGGGGGGGCTCCATTCTGACCGTGCCGATTTTTGTTTATGTGTTCGGCATTGCTCCGTTGCTGGCCACAACCTACTCGCTGTTTGTGGTTGGCACCACCTCGCTGGTGGGATCGGTGAATCACCTCTGGAAACGCCGGGTTGATTTGCGGACGACGGTGGCTTTTGCCTTCCCCTCGTTTGTGTCGGTCTATTTGTCGCGCCGGTTCCTGATGCCTGCTCTGCCCGATCCGCTGTTTCGGTTTGGTAATGTGGTGTTGGCCAAAAACGAGGCCATCCTGTTCTTTTTTGCCTTTGTGATGATTATGGCCGCCCGCGCCATGATTCGCAACCAACGACCCGAACAGGGCGAAGCCTCGGTGCGACGGTTCGACGACGGTCGCCCGCGCTACGGCTCGCTGGCTCTGGATGGGCTGGCTGTTGGTTTGCTCACCGGAACCATTGGCGCAGGGGGCGGTTTCCTGATTGTGCCCATGCTGGTGTTACTCGCGGGCCTGCCCATTCACCGGGCGGTGGCAACCTCGGTGCTCATTATTGCCGTGAACTCGTTTGTGGGTTTGCTGGGCGACTTGCAACACACCGCGCTCGACTGGAATTTTCTGTTCCCCTTCACGGGTTTATCTATTGGAGGTATTTTTCTGGGGATGTATCTGGCGCGTTTTGTGGCGCCGGATCAACTCAAAAAAGGTTTCGGCTGGTTTGTGCTGGCCGTAGCCGGATTCATCGTTTTAAAAGAACTATTATGATCGTCGAACAATTATACACGGGCTGTTTAGCTCAGGGAGCCTATTACATCGAAAGTGAGGGCGAAATCGCCATCATCGACCCGCTCCGCGAAACGGCTCCTTATATCCGCAAGGCTCAACTGGCAGGAGCAACTATCAAATACGTTTTCGAGACGCATTTTCACGCCGATTTTGTGTCGGGGCATATTGACCTGGCCCGAAAAACTGGCGCAAAAATTGTGTACGGACCCAACGCCAACACGACCTACGAAGCCTATCATGCCACTGATGGTGAGGAGTTTATGCTGGGGAAAATTCGAATCCGTGCCCTGCACACACCGGGCCACACCCTCGAATCAACCACGTATCTGCTGATTGACGAAACCGGAAAAGACCACGCCATTTTCACGGGAGACACCCTCTTTATTGGCGACGTTGGCCGCC
>JAJAYX010000768.1 GCA_026785985.1 Rudanella sp.
AAGATTATGATTGTTCGGTGATTTTCTTTCGACAGGATTACAGCCTGGCGGCCGGGCGGATAAAAAAGGATTCCTTTTTCAGGCTATCAAATCCTTTTTATTACGTAATCCTGTCGAAAAAATCTCTTATTGAGTCGTTGTCTGTACGTTTGTAAAACGTCTGACAACGACTCTTTTTATGCGCATTCTCCCCGCCTTTTTCCTGCTTGCCCTCATTGGCTGTTCGCCCGCCAAACGATTAACCCGCGACCTCCGCACCAATACCCAGTTTACGGATCACTTCACGGGCTTTGCCCTCTATGACCCAGTCACGCAGAAAACGATGGTTTCGCACAATGCCGACAAAGGGTTTGTACCCGCATCAAACACCAAGCTGTTCAGTCTCTATGCCGGTTTGCTCACCCTGACCGATTCGTTGCCCGCGCTTCGCTACGTGGTTCGGGGCGATTCGCTGATTTTTTGGGGAACCGGCAACCCACTCCTACTCCACCCCGATTTGCCCGATACCGCAGCACTTCGGTTTTTGCGCAGCCGCCCCGAACGACTGTTTTATTCAGCGTCCAACTACAATCCACCCCGGCTTGGCCCCGGCTGGGCCTGGGACGATTTCAACGACGATTACTCCTGCGAACAGGCTCCACTACCTCTCTACGGCAATTTTGTGCGGTTCACCTACCCAGACCGTCGGCCCGACGTGTCGATTCAACCGGCTTTTTTTGGGGATAGCACGGTCGTCTCCACCGTTCACCCAACTCCGCGCGACGTGCAGCGCGACGAACACCGGAACCGCTTTGTGCGTCCCCAAAATAGTCGCCCGTTTCGGCAGGATGTACCTTTCCGTTGGTCGCCGGAACTGGCCGTCAAACTCCTGAGCGATACGTTGAACCGGCCCGTGGGCCTGGTGAATATGGGCATGCCAACCGGCACTCGCCTGGTGTATGGCACCCCCACCGATTCACTCTACAAACGCACGGAACACGTTAGCGACAATACCCTTGCCGAACATATTTTGCTCATGGCCTCGGCCCAAAAAGGTGACCCGGTGCTGAACCCCGCCCGAATTCGGGCCATGGTTGACTCGGTGGCATTGGGTAAACGAAAAGACATCCGGTGGGTCGATGGGTCGGGAATGTCGCGCTATAATCTCTTCACACCCAGCAGCCTGATTGCTTTGCTGAAACTGATTCAGGCTAAAGTGCCTCAGCAGCGGTTGTTTACGTTGCTCCCGGCGGGCGGTCAATCGGGAACACTACGCGGAATGCTCAAGAGCGACAAACCGTTTGTTTTTGCCAAATCGGGGTCAATGACGAGTGTCTATAACCTGAGTGGTTATTTGGTCACGCGAAAGGGTAAAGTTTTGTTATTCAGCATGATGCATAATAATTTTGTTCAACCTGTTTCGGAAATACGCCAACGCACGGCCCAGTTTCTGGAACAGATTCATAATCAGTTTTAGGTCTATACTCCTTATGCGCTTCCAACTTCTCCTACTCTTGCTTTGGCCAGCGGCCACCATTGCCCAACAGCAACAAAAAATCGTTGCCACCGACCTCACTCGCATCAAACAGGTGGGGGCAGTCATGCTCTCGCCCGATGGTCAGCGGGCGGCTTACAATGTGATGACCATTGAGGCCAACCCCGAACAACCTAATGAGTACGAGTACCGGACACACATTTACCTCAGCAACCTGAAGGCGGGGGCTGCCAAAGCACTCACCCGCGGCACCGAAAGTGCGCGTCAACACGGCTGGTCGCCCGATGGAACCCGGCTGGCGTTTGTTCGCACCGTGAAAGGCAAAGGACAGGTTTTTGTGATGCCCCTGGACGGGGGCGAAGCCTACCAGCTCACCACTACTAAATATGGCGCGGCAAGCCCCGTTTGGTCGCCCGATGGCAAGCAGATTTTGTTTGAGAGCAGCCTTTCGTTTGCCGAAATGGTTGGCGACAGCATCCTGAATCCTGCTCGCCGTGGTCCGGTTTGGTCGCTCGAAAAACCGGGGTTTGCCAATAACGATTTTGTAAAGCCCGACAACTCCGTGAAAGCAAACCCCGATGGGTCGCTGGCCGAAATTCGGGCGTATCTGCAAAAAGATGTGGACGACAAAAAAGCCAAAGTCATCACCCGGCTCAACTTTCAGGGTGAAGCCACCACCGAACCCGACATGAATTTCACGCACCTCTACGTGACCGACGTGCGCGAGGATGCCACGGCTGAACGCAGCCCGGCCCGCGCCATCACGCGGGGTTTTTATTCCTTCAATGCGGCCACCTGGTTGCCAAATGGTCAGCAAGTGTTGGCCGTTACGAAGCGCGACACCCTGAAACACCCCGACCGCGAGCAAACCAGTGCGATTGTGGCCATCCCGGTTGACGGAAGTGGTCGCCGGACGGTGGTTTTAGGGGGTGAGGGCCGCAGTTATTTCTCACCCGAACTGTCAGCCGATGGCAGCCGACTGGCGTTTCTAAGCAACCCCACCGAGGGTGTGAATTTTGGGCAATTAGGTATTGCCACGCTCAACGGCACACTGGCGGCCAACGTCGAAACCCTGCCCTTCGACCGGGCAGCGGGCAACATGATTTGGGCCGAGACAACGCCCGCAACAGGCAGTCGGAGCCGCCGGAGTACGGCTGTGTCGACCACGCCCGTACTGTATTTTACGGCTCCGGCCAACGGCGGTTTCCCCCTATATCGGCTCAATGCCATCACCAAAGAAATTACGCAACTAACTAATTTCGAGAAAGGTATCACCAGTTTCGATGTGGCCGGCAATCAGGTGGTGTTTGCGCAAACCGAAGTGGCCAATCCGTCGGAATTAGTCGTAGCCGATGCCGATGCTAAAAAACCGGTCGTTCTTACTACCTACAACGATTGGGTGAAGCAAAAAGCACTCAGCTATCCCGTAAAGCGCGTTTATACCAATTCAAAAGGGCAGGCGGTTGACTACTGGATTATGAAACCGACCGTTCTGGCGCAACAAACAACCACCGACGGAGGTCGCCAAACGGCGGGCCGGAAATATTCCTTATTGCTCAATATGCACGGTGGCCCCACGGCCATGTGGGGGCCGGGCGAAGCATCCATGTGGCACGAATTGCAGTTTATGTGTGCTCAGGGATACGGCGTGGTCTATGCCAATCCACGTGGTTCGGGTGGTTACGGACTGGCTTTTCAACAGGCCAACATCAACGATTGGGGCACCGGCCCCGCCGAAGATGAGCTGGCAGCGGCAACCAATGCCGCCAAAGAAGCCTGGGTCGATACCAGCCGACAAGTGATTACGGGTGGCTCCTATGCGGGCTACCTCACGGCCTGGATTGTGGGTCACGACAACCGATTCAAGGCCGCGTTTGCCCAACGGGGTGTCTATGACCTGACCACGTTTATGGGCGAAGGTAATGCGTGGCGGTTAGTGCCGAACTATTTTGGCGGCTACCCCTGGCAATCCGAAACGCAGAAAGTGCTGGCCGCCAACTCGCCCTATACCTTTGTTCAAAACATTCGGACTCCCTTACTCATTAAACACGGTGAGAACGACCTGCGCACAGGCATCGTCCAAAGCGAAATGATGATGAAAAGCCTGAAAGTGTTGGGCCGCCCCGTCGAATACGTTCGAATGCCGGGTGCCACCCACGAGCTCAGTCGGTCGGGCAATGTCCGGCAGCGCATCGACCGAATTTTGCGGATTTACGAATTCTTTGAACGCTACGTTGGGCAACCGGCCACCCAAAATTGATATGGAAAAACTCGAAGACGCACCCAAGTTCCGGTTCTGGAAAAAGCAACTGATTGACAATGGCTTAATAATCAACGGTGTTAAAGAACATTTTATCCGGCGACGGCACAATGGCGAGGTATTATTCGCCATGCTCGAGCTGGATGCCGACACCCCCGAAGGCGACAAAATTCCACCTGTTTGTTTTCTGAAAGGCCACGCAGCCTCGGTGTTGGTGTGTCTCATAGATAAAGAAACGGACGAGAAATTCGTGGTGCTTGTCCGGCAGCGTCGCATCTCCGACGGCTCCCAAACCTACGAACATCCGGCGGGCATGGTCGATGCCGACGATGATGCCACCGACGTGGCTGCCCGCGAAGTGGGCGAAGAGATTGGCCTGAGTATCAAGCCCGACGAGTTAATCAAACTGAACCCGCGCCTGTGGTTTCCCAGCACCGGCACGAGCGACGAGGCCATGCACTATTACTATGTGGAAAAGCACATGACTCACGAACAGATTATGGATTTTCATCACCAGCGGATGACCAACAATTCCGAGTTTGAGCGAATCACCACCGTGGTTACGACCCTTCCCGAAGCGCATCAACTAATCAATAACGTCAATGGCCTGCTAATCCACTTTCTATATCTGAAACACATCGGCGATTACGAGACAATGAAGCTTTTGTAGTGAAAATCCTGAACAACTTTCTTGTTCATTGCCCGGTTTTCATTACTTTTGCAACCCGAAACGGCTTACAAAGCCTCCGGGCTACGCTCCCGTAGTTCAATGGATAGAATTTTGGTTTCCGGTACCGACGATAGGGGTTCGAATCCCTTCGGGAGCACAAATCCCCCCTTTTACGGGATAAAGCAAAAGACTAAAAACGCTAACTTTCAACGAGTTAGCGTTTTTGTTGTCTGTACTTTATCAAATAATATCAGGATAAATAAAGTAAAATCGTCCCCTATTCCGTCCCCTGCATTGATATTGTTTGTAACTTGGTAGCGACCAAACCAAAAAGGGCAATGAAAACTGTTTCAGAGAAGGACATCAAGTTCTTACTCAAAGACCCTCACGCAACAGGGGCGACCCTTGTTTACCTCGTTTATCGCTACAACGGGGGGCGGTTCAAATACACCACTGAGCAAACTATTGAGCCGTATTTATGGGATGTTGCCACACAACGGGCCATCACTGATCCTAAAAAGACCGGAGCCAAACGTGACCGCCAACGACTCGAAACCCTGAACGCCCACCTCGAACGCCATAAGACTGCCATACTGTCGATATTGGCAAACCTTAGCCGGGGGCGGGTCGCCTTTGATAATGCCACCTTAAAACAGGAACTCGATACCGAGTTAGGAAAGGAGGTAAAAGTGAGTAAACCCGTTGAGGTGAAACCCACCCGCGAAACCTTCACGGCCTACATTGCCCGATTTGTGACAGAGGGAGACAGCGGTAAACGGTTGAACGCAAAAAGTATGCGGTATTCGCCAAATACGCTCAAAGGCTACTCCAAACTGAAACGGCTGTTAGAGTCCTACCATACCGAAACCAAACGCCCGATTGATTTCGATGACTTCACGCTCGACCTCTACAAACACCTCAAACAGTGGTTGACGGGCAAAGACTATTCTCATAACTACATTGGCTCTCTGTTCAAAGATGCAAAAATCTTACTCAAACAGGCATACGACGACCGATTACACACGAACCTGATTTTTACAAACCGGGAGTTTCGCAAGTTTTCGGAGGAAACAGATAGTATTTATCTGACCACCGACGAACTAAAACACCTCTACTACCTCGACCTGGCCAGTACGCCCGGCATTGACCGCGCCCGTGATTTGTTTTTGATTGGAGCTTTTACGGGGTTGCGGTTTTCGGACTTCACCCAGCTACGGGCTGATAACATTGTTCATAGTGGCCGTATGCTATCGTGTAGGACGCAGAAAACCGCTGAAAGGGTTTCTGTACCCCTTAACGGGTTTGTTCGTGCTATACTGGCTAAAAACGGAGGGATATCACCGAAAACGATTACTAACCAGCGACTAAACGACCACCTCAAAGAGTTGGGCAAACGGGCTGGCCTAACGGAGCGGGTAGAGATTACAACCACAAAGGGCGGTAAGAAGGGAACGACGTACCCCGAAAAATGGGAGTTAATCAGCACACACACGGCCCGCCGTTCGTTTGCCACCAATGCGTATTTGGCTAAAATTCCGATGCCCGAAATTATGAAAGTTACAGGCCACCGGACGGAAAAAATGTTTTTGAAATACGTTAAAGTGTCTGCTGAACAAAACGCGCTGATGTTGATGGATCATCCTCATTTTGCTGATATGGACATTGTGATTCCGATGCAAACCGCAATGCCTACCATTGCCGTGCCTACCTTACAGATAGCCAGTTAATTAAACCAAGACCATGCAAGGAGTTTCATTAATGACTGACCCCAACGGTAAACCCTCGTTTTTGACCATTGACCTACACCACCTCAACCCGGCAATCAGTCCACTGGTTGAGGAGGTATTAGACCTAATCCGACGCGCTGATGAGGAGACCGAACGGGCCGACTTTCGGGCGGCTGCTCACGCTGCACTAAACCGGGCCTATGGCGACGATGAACCCGATTACGACGATGTTCCGGCAATGACCATACACCCGGCTGGCCATGAGTGAGGGATAAATTGGGTTAGCCGATCTGGTACAATCAGATGGGAGCCGCAAACGTCGGCCTGTTGTGTTGTTGCGTGAATTACCGGGTTATGATGATTTTCTGGTTTGCGGTATCTCGACCCAGCTTCACCAGACTATACCGGGGTTTGATGAGGTGATACGACCAACACCAGCAAACGCGCTCAAACTTGCGTCCGTATTACGGTTGACGAATCTGGTAGCTATTCCCCAAACCGACATTGCCCGCGTCATTGGGGCTATTCCTGCCACCCTTCACGCTGATTTATTGCGCCGACTCGCTGACCATTTGACCACCTCAACACCATGATAGCTGAACTTGATGGCTCCAGCCACCCGGTTGTAGCCCTGTTAACCGACCTGCCCGCGCTCCAATTGCGCCGGGGCGATGTGGGAACCATTGTGCATATCTATGGCAGTAGCCACCGCTACGAAGTGGAATTTATTAACCGCACCGATTTCTATTGATTAAGCAAGGGCTGGCTTATAATTTTTGTCATATTTTTCACCCCGACGTACAACCGCACAAACACGGTGGATTAACTTGTTGCGAACCGCGTTCAAC
>JAJAYX010000769.1 GCA_026785985.1 Rudanella sp.
AACCACGACCCGACTGCGTCGGCAGGTGGCCCCGGCGGTGGCGGTAGACCAGGTGGGCCACCGCGCCCAACCACGGTGACGGGTTTTATCATTGTGTCGCAACAATTGAACGAACAGGTCGTGTCCAGCGGGTCGTTGCTGGCTGCCGAACAAATTGACCTTTATCCCGAAGTGTCGGGCCGCATTACCCAGTTGAATATTCAGGAGGGACAACCCGTGAGCAAGGGCACCTTGTTGCTCAAGCTGTATGATGCCGACCTGCGGGCGCAACTTCAGCGGCTCTATGTGCAGCGCGAAAACGCCGAGCGCACCGAAGATCGTAACAAGCAGTTGTTGCAGCGGGGAGGTATCAGTCAGCAGGAATACGACATTGTGGTGACGAATCTCAAAAGTGCCCTGGCCGACATTGAACTGGTGAATGCCAACCTCCGCCGAACCGAAATTCGCGCGCCGTTTTCGGGCATCATCGGTCTGCGAAACGTCAGCCCCGGTGCCTATGTGACCCCCCAAACGCTGATTGCCCGTCTGCAACAAACCAGCTCGCTCAAACTCGATTTCTCGATTCCCGAAAAATACGGCCCCAGCGTGAAAAACGGGAACCCCGTCACCTTCACCATCGACGGGATTCAACGGGCGTTCCAGGGTACTGTTTACGCTACCGAACCATCCGTTGACGAAAACACGCGCAATCTGCGCATTCGGGCGCGGGTCAGCAATAACTCCTCGAAACTCCGGCCCGGCACCTTTGCCAAAGTTACCCTGGCCATTCAGAACGAGCGCGGGTTGGTGGTGCCAACCCAGGCAGTGGTGCCGCAAACGCGGGGCAAGCAGGTGGTGCTGATCAAAAACGGCAAAGCCCTATTTCGGGATGTGACAACGGGCATCAGAACAGCTAATGCGATCCAGATTTTGTCGGGTGTGCAGGCGGGTGATACCGTGGCAACCACCGGACTGCTGTTCCTGAAACCCGACGGCCCCGCGAAAGTGGAAAAAGTGGTCGGCTTGCCCAAAGTATCTGTTAATCCAACCACTGGAACACCGTCTGGCACTGCCCAAGCCAACTTATAATGCGTGTAGAAGCCAACTGATCGTTGCTGGCTGTTCACTGCTAACTGTTCACTGTTATGAGTCTTTCTTCTCTTTCTTTAAACCGACCTGTTTTGGCGATAGTGATGTCGATCATCATTGTGTTGTTTGGGGCTATCGGTTATCAGTCGCTGGGGGTGCGCGAGTATCCCGCCATCGACCCACCCATTATCAGCGTTCGGACGAATTATACTGGGGCCAACCCCGAAATTATCGAGTCGCAGATTACCGAACCTATCGAGAAATCGCTGAACAGCATCGAAGGCATTCGGACGATCTCGTCAAACAGTTCGTTGGGGGCCAGCACCATAACGGTTGAATTTGACCTGAGTGCCGACCTCGAACGGGCCGCCAACGACGTTCGCGACAAAGTGGCTCAGGCCCAGCGGCAACTGCCCCAGGACATCGACTCGCCCCCGGTGGTGACCAAAGCCGATGCCAACTCGGACCCTATCGTGTTCATGCCTGTGCAAAGCACCACCCGCAACATCATGCAGCTCTCCGACTATGCCGAAAACGTGTTGCAGGAGCGGTTGCAAACCATTCCGGGCGTGAGCCAGGTGACGATCTACGGCCTGAAGCGGTTTGCCATGCGGCTTTGGATCGACCCGCTCAAACTGGCCGCTTATCGCATGACGGTGCAGGACATCGAGCAGGCCCTCACCCGCCAGAATGTGGAGTTGCCAGGCGGGAAAATCTACGGAAACAACACGGAATTAACCGTGAAATCGGTGGGGCGGCTGACCACCGAAACCGACTTCAACGACCTGATCGTTCGGCAGACGGCGGGCCAGATTATCCGGTTCAAAGATGTTGGGTATGCCATTCTGGGGCCGGAAAATGAAGAAACCCAGTCGAAGCAAAACGGGGTTCAGGGCGTTATCCTGGTGCTGATTCCGCAGCCGGGAGCCAACTATGTGGACATTGCCAACGAGTTTTATAAGCGATTTGAAGCCCTCAAAAAGGAATTACCGGCTGACATTCAGGTGAACATCGGCATCGACCGAAGCACGTTTATCCGCAAGGCTATTCTGGAAGTGCAGGAAACGCTCCTGATCTCGTTTGTGCTGGTGGTGCTGGTCATCTACTTCTTTTTCCGCGACTGGCTGATTGCCATCCGACCCCTCATCGACATCCCGGTATCGCTGATTGGGGCTTTCTTTATCATGTATGTTGCCGACTTCAGTATCAACGTATTAACCCTGCTGGGCATCGTTCTGGCAACGGGTCTGGTGGTCGACGATGGTATTGTGGTTACGGAGAATATCTTCAAGAAAATTGAGCAGGGAATGGACACCAGGCAGGCGGCAAAAGAAGGCTCCGAAGAGATTTTCTTTGCCGTTATTGCCACGTCGATCACGCTGGCAGTGGTGTTTCTGCCCATCATTTTTCTGGAGGGGTTTGTGGGGCGACTGTTCCGGGAGTTTGGCATTGTGGTGGCCGGAGCCGTGCTGATTTCAGCCTTCGTTTCGCTGACGCTGACCCCCGTGCTGAGTGTGAAACTCACCAGCAAAACGCACGGTAATGGCTGGTTCTATAAAAAAACGGAACCCTTTTTCCAATGGCTCGACCGCTCCTACCGGCACTCTCTGGAGCAATTCATGGGGGTACGGGGTTGGTCGCTGGCGATAATCGGCGTTTGCCTGGCCCTGATTGTGGGTTTAGGGTCGCTGCTTAAATCAGAACTGGCCCCGCTTGAAGATCGGGGTCGGTTGCGCATTCCGATAACGGCTCCCGAAGGCACAAGCTACGAAGCCATGTCGGGCATTACCGACCGACTAACGC
>JAJAYX010000770.1 GCA_026785985.1 Rudanella sp.
CACAAACCGGCAATGATGCTGTTTTGTAAACTATGGGCCGGCTGGCGCGGATTTGGTTGAAAGACGGTACAGGTAGCACCGTCATATTTAACCAGACCCTCATGCGTACCAAACCACATATAGCCATCCCGATCCTGAAGAATACAGTTTATTGAATTACTGGGTAGCCCATCTTTAATCGACAGATGCTCGAATTGATTGGCAATGGGGTATCGACGCGGCTTTCTTTCCGAATTACCCGGAAGGGTGTGGGCGTATGATTGGGCAAAGCCCGGCACTGACAGAAACAGGAGGAACGTTAGCGGGTATAGGTACGCCATGTAGGTAACGATTTAGACGTGATATCGGCGAGACACTGAGTCGAAAGCGGAAAGCGAGGTAGCCGTCCGCACAGTTGGTAATGGTTCACCGGGTATACTACACCACCCGACTCGCCACAAACTCGCTGGGCGTTTGCTGATAGAACTCCCGGAACACAAGCGAGAAATACGAGGCCGTGCTGAACCCTACCAGATCGGCCGTTTCCGAAACCGGGTGGCCCGCCCGCAGCAACTCGGCGGCCCGGCGCAACCGATACTGCCGAATCAGGTCATTGGGAGCCAACTGGATCACACTCTGCACTTTGCGGTACAAGGTTTTGCGGCTCATGGCCAGTTGCTCAGCCAGCCAGTCCACACCCAGCGAGGGGTTGTCTAAATGACTATCCAACAGCCCATAAATCCGATCCAGAAACGGGTCTACAGCCACGGCGGGTGCGGGGAGACTCTGGGGCAGAGAAAACTGTTGCCGGTAATGTTCGCCCAGTTTCTGCTGATAGCTAATCAGGTTGGCCAGCCGCAGGTGCAGCTCCTCCACATTGAAGGGCTTCGGGAGATAATCGTCAGCACCCTGTTGCAAGCCCTCGATGCGGCTCTGCCGGGCCGATTTGGCCGTGAGCATGACCACCGCAATGTGGTCGGTGTCGGTGTTGGTTTTGATGAGCCGGGTCAGTTCGTGACCATCCATGCGGGGCATCATCACATCCGTCAGCACCAGATCGGGCAGTTCGGTTTGGACCAGTTCCCAACCCGCCTGCCCATCGGCAGCCTGGAGAACATGGTACGAGTCCGACAGTTCGGCCACCAGAAAATCGCGCAGTTCCTCGTTGTCTTCCACAATCAACACACGCGGAAGCGGTTGACCCTCAGCCGAATGCCCGTTCATTGACGCTGACACGGGGGAAGGTTGGGTTTCCGGGGTCGGCTGGCTGGGTTCGGGCAAACTTAGTCGGGGAGCATCAACCGCACCCGTCACCGAGGCAACGGGCAACGTCAGCCGGAAGGTAGTACCCACGCCCGATTGACTCGCCACGGTGATGGTGCCGCCCAGCAGGTCCACCAATTCCTTCACCAACGCCAACCCAATGCCGGAGCCGTCAAAAGTGCGGGTGCTGGATGTGTCGGCCTGGTAGAAACGGTCGAAAATGTGGGGCAGCTTTTCGGCGACAATCCCGATTCCCGAATCGGCAATCTCGATTTGTACAGCCGTCAGTTCGCCCATGGGCGGCACGGGCTTGATGGAGAGGGCTACCTGCCCACCCGTGGGGGTGAATTTGAGCGCGTTCGACAGGAGGTTAGTCAGGATTTTCTCCCATTTATCGGCATCGAACAGATGTTCCTGAGCAGGAAAATCGAGCAAGGCACAAGTCAGGGCTATGCCTTTTTGTTCAGCCGACCGCCGGAACACCTCGACCACCTGACCAACAAACTCGGGTACGTGGCCCTGCCGGAGCGACACGACCATGAAGTTGCTTTCGAGTTTCGAGAGATCGAGCAACTGGTTGACAAGCCGCAGGAGTTGGTCGGCGTTGCGCTGGATGGTAGTGAGCAGGGGCCGGTCGAAGCGGTTTTCCTGGAGGAGTTTCTCGACCGGCGAGATAATCAGGGTGAGGGGGGTGCGAAACTCGTGGGTGATGTTGGAGAAAAAGCGGGTTTTTACGCCATCGAGTTCCCGGAGTTGACTGGCCTGTTGGTGCAGTTTCAGGGTGCGCTCGGCCACCTGCTGTTCCAACTGTTCGTTTTGTTGAGCCAGGAGTTGTTGCCGTTCCTGTTGTTGGGCCAGGTTCCGGGCCGAAAGGGTTTCAACCTCCTGTAGCCGGGCCACTAATTGTCGGTTCACCCACCCGTGTTCCAGGGCCAGCCGAAGCGAGAGCGTTAGCGGAATACAGAGAAAAGCTACCACAAACAAGGTGTGGAAAAACCATTCGTTGCCCCCAAACGGAATGTGTATAAAGGATGTCATGGTGAAGGTAAGCCAGATGGCCAGGTTGCACAGTACCCCCACCCGAACAATACTGGCCCCCAACAGCCTGCGCCGGGTAGCCAGCACGGCTATCCTGATCAATTCAATTTGCAGGTAATACGTACACACCAGGTAAAGCCATTGATAATCTGCCGACAGGGGGAGATTTCGGATCGTGGTACTGCCAATAGCCAGCCAGAACAACCATCCTTTCCGAAAATTGAACAGGCTGTAGAAGATAAGAATCGCCACCCCCGGCACCCAGGCATCAAGCGTTGAAACGTAATGAAGCACCACCCGCGTCGGTATCGAATGGGTTAAGCTGATGGTGGTTTTGGCCCAAAATGCCAGGCCCAGCAGCAAATACATCCCCGCAGCATACCCGTTGGCCTGCTGTCGGCGATAGGCCAAAAACAGGCTCAGGTGCAGAATAAAGAGGATGAAGGCGATCCCCGTCTTGAAGGTATCTAAGTAGGCAGCCTGTTGGGCAATCGGTCGGACGGCGGGGATAGTCGTGGTCGGAAACAACCGTAACAGTAGCGCGGCACTGTCCCAATTGAGTTGGTTTCGGTAGTTAACCAGCTCCGGTTGATCGGCAATCCGCAGGGCCAGAACGTGTTCGGTGGCGGGGCGGAGGGGCAAATTAAACGCGGCATCCGGGTTGTAGGCCAGCGCACTGTCGGGGTTGGTACTGACGGTGCCAAACCGATACAACAACCGCCCATCTAAATACACCTCCGAAGCCACCGACTGAAACACCAGCATCACCAGGGGCGGCAAGTCCGGCCCCGTTGTCAGGTGCAGCCGAAGCCAGCTGATTCGCGCCTGTTGTAGCTGGGGCAGGTCGCGAAGGTCCTGGGTTGGGTCGATGGGACTCCAGTCACGATCATCAAGTTGCGGACTGGCTCCGTTCGGCGTATCGCCGGCTCGAAATCGCCACCCCTCTTTCAGCAGCAAGCCCTCGTCTGTAACGTTGGTCAGCGACACCGGGTCTGATGGCTGTTGCGCGTAAGAGGCCGTAAATAGTGGAACTAATAGGAATAAAAGTATATATAAGCGTATCATACAGACTTATAAGAGGGGGATAAGGGTCTACAATAATACGCAATTTGTAACCAGTCTTGGGACACAAACAAATAGGTTAGCAGAAAATACTAAGCATTTTTTATAAGTATAGACGATAAAGGAACGGGCAGGCGGGATAAGAGTTAGACCCGTTTTGCTGTGTCCTCAACATAATCCCATCCAATCATTCGGAAGTCACAACCGCCCGCAGGGTCGAAACCGCATAGAGCGGATAAACCCGGATTGGCGGATAAGCCGTGAAGTTTTCCAGCGACAGCCGAATGCCCACCGTCCCCTTTTTTTCGGCCAGAAATTGAAACATACTCTGCATGGCACCTTTGTTGGACGCTTTGATTTCGA
>JAJAYX010000771.1 GCA_026785985.1 Rudanella sp.
AATAGGCTTTTTCGCCCATCAAATAACGAAGCGCATCCAACTCCTCGGCCACCAGATGCCGAAACCAGGAAAGGTTTATTTCCCGGCCATCGTAGGTGGTAGCCCGGTTTTCAAGCCATAGGCCAACCTGATCGCAGGCCGATAGGAGGTTGGGCGAAGTTGCCTTCATCGAAGCCGCAATTTCCTGCTTCTCAATGGCCTGTGCCAGTTGCCGAAGCCCCACGCTGATGCTGGCCCGAAGGCTGCTTTCGGTAACTACTTCGGTATAACTAATCATAACGGGTTCAGCAGTAAAGCATGTCGAGATCATAGATGTCATAAAGTAGCGGTGATTGATGGCTTCTGAATTCTATAACAAGAGTACGGAGCGAATGTTGAATAAAAAAGCGAATATTCGCAAACTGAACAAAATTTGCAAAGTAAATAGCATACAACCAGGCGAAAGGGTTGCCTAACCCCTAATTTATCGTATGTTTGGGTGGTACGCCACTGCGGGGGAGTATGCAACACGCACTATGGATTTTAGCTCATCTAGCATTCGAATTCTTTTTGGTTTGAAGCTTCGGCAGTTGCGCTTGGATAAAGCATTGACTCAGTACGATTTAGCTGATATGTCGGGCGTGTCGGTGTCTTATATCAACGAAATTGAGAAGGGAAAAAAATATCCGAAAACCGACAAGATTATTGCTCTTGCCAGGGCAATGGGCGTGACCTACGAAGCCCTGGTATCGGTTCAGTTGAGTAAAAAAATGGAGCCGATTTACGAATTGCTTCGCTCCAACATTCTGCGCGATCTTCCCCTGAGCATGTTTGGCATTGAACCCGCCGACTTGCTCGAACTGCTGGCCAACGCGCCGACTAAGTTGAGCGCGTTCATCAGCACCATCATGGAAATTGGGCGACAATACAACCTCAGCGTCGAAGAGTTTTATTTCGCCGTTCTGCGGACGTATGTCGAAATGCACGAAAACTACTTTGCTGATATTGAAGAGGTTGCCGATACGTTTCTGGCCAACGCCAGCCCCGATCCAACCTCACAACTCACCGCCGAGTTTCTGAGTCAATATCTCCGCGAGCAACACGGCTATACGGTCGAACTGTTTGATGATCAGAGCCATCCGCATCTCAATAGCCTTCGGTCGGTGTTGTTGCCAACTGAAAAAAAGCTCCTGGTGAATCAAACCCTCACCCTCGATCAGCGGGCGTTTACGCTGGGCCGCGAGGTGGGTTTTTTGTGTTTAAACAGCAAAGAACGCCCACTCACTTCGTCGTGGGTGGAGGTGCGCTCGTTCGATCAGGTGCTGACCAATTTTCAGGCCTCCTATTTTTCGGGAGCCATTCTGATGCGTAAAGACCGGGTGTTACCGCTGATGGAACACTGGCTCAACCTGCCTACCTGGGCCGAGGCCGAGGTAGCCCTGGAACAGATGCTCGATCAATTACAGGCTACGCCCGAAACGTTGCTCCACCGGATGAGCAACTTTTTACCGCACTATTTCGGGATCGACCAACTGTTTTTTCTCCGCTTTGAACACCGCCCCGGCAACACCGAGTTCGACCTCACCAAAGAGATGCACCTGGCCCGGCTCCACAGCCCGCACGGTATTTCGGGCGAGCATTACTGCCGCCGGTGGGTATCGCTCTCGATATTGACTGAACTGGCTGAAAAACAGAAACTTGACAGCCTTGAGAAGCCGTTGCTTCGCGCGCAGATTTCGGATTATATCGACTCCCGAAATGCCTATTTTATTTTTGGACTGGCCCGCCCGCTCACGCCCATGCGCGATCTCAATCACAGCGTTTCACTGGGTATTTTGCTGAACGAAGCCAGCCAGAAACGGATTAAATTTCTGAACGATCCCGCCATAAACCGGCGCGATGTGAACGAATCATGCGAGCGGTGCCGGGCCGTCGATTGTTTAGAACGGTCGGCTCCCCCAACCCTACTCCACAAGCGCGAACGCATACAGACGCTAAAAGGGGCGTTGCACGAGTTGGGTGTTCGGTGAGGTTAGCAAAAACGCCACTTTCCGCCCCTGCAACGCACGGTTCACAGCTTCTGTCTTGATTCTATAGACATGGTTAAACCTTTGTTTAGCTGGTTTGTCATAACCAAATCCGAGCAACAAACCCCCACGCTATGGAACAGACAAACGAACCCCAACGCCAGACTGTTGCCCAAATGCGGCATCTCTATAACCGGGCGGCTTTCGGGGCTACCCCCGCCGAACTCGACGCGATGAGCCGCCAACCGCTCCGGCGCGTGATCCGAAAACTACTGGACGACAGCAAGGCCGTGGAGCCGTTGCAAGTGGCTAACACTGACCAGTATGACAGCAGGAAAGAGCTGAAAGGCATGGTTCGTAAGGGCATGATTGACCGGGAAGCGCTGCGAATGCGCATCCGCGAAAATGCCGAAATGGTACGCGATCTCAACATTCAGTGGCTCGACCGGATGGCCGCCGGCAAGGGGGCGTTGCGTGAGAAAATGGCCCTGTTCTGGCACGGACATTTTGCGGTTCGGGCCCAGGGTCGCAACGCGCAGGTGATGCAACAGTACGGCAACGTGATCCGGCAAAATGCGCTCGGCTCGTTCGGCGATTTGTTGATGGTGGTCTCCAAAACACCCGCCATGCTTCAGTTTTTGAGTAATCAACAGAACCGAAAAAATGCCCCCAACGAGAACTTCGCCCGCGAGGTGATGGAGTTGTTTACGCTTGGACGGGGTAATTATAAAGAAAACGATATTAAGGAAGCGGCCCGCGCTTTCACGGGTTGGCAATTCACGCCCGAAGGCGGGTTTGTGTTTCGGGAGCGCGTGCATGACGAGGGGCAGAAAACGATTTTTGGCAAAACGGGCGCGTTCCGGGGCGAAGATGTGATTAAACTCCTGCTCGACAAACCCGAAACCGCCCGATTCGTGGTGGGAAAAATCTATCGGTATTTTGTAAACGAAACCCCTGACGAAAACCGGATTGCGGTTCTTGCCGACCAGTTTCACGAGAACAATTACCAGATCGGCGATTTGATGGAAAGCATTTTTGCTGCCGACTGGTTCTACGATAAAGCTAACATGGGTGCCCACGTAAAGTCGCCGGTGGAGCTGCTGGCGGGGATGCGCCACGCGCTGGGCGTAACCTTCGATCAGCCTCAACCACAGGTGTTTGTGCAGCGAACACTGGGGCAGGTGTTGTTCTATCCGCCCAATGTGGCGGGTTGGCCGGGTGGTCGCAACTGGATCGACTCGTCGAGTCTGTTGTTCCGAATGAAGCTGCCCGATTACGTGCTGAAAGCTGCCGAAGTGAATGTTCGGGCCAAAGACGAAGGGGATGTTAATGCATTGGTGCTGGCCCGAAAAGGTAAAAATCAGTTCACAACCAACGTCAACTGGGACGAATTCGACAAGCCGTTTGCCCGCACCGACGAAGCCGCCCTTCCCGATGTGTTGGCCACCTATCTGCTCCCGTTTCCGCTCCGCGCCGAACAACGCGATTTGCTCCTGAAGCAACTGAAACCAGCTCAGACTCAATCCGAAAAAATCAAAACCCTCACGGTTGGCATCATGTCCCTGCCGGAGTATCAACTTTCGTAATTGAGTGATTGAGTGGTAACTAACCAGTTTATTTTGCAATGCACTCAATCGCTCATTCACTCACTCATTATGAATCGTCGCGACTTTCTCCAGAAATCATCCCTGACCACAGCGGGTTCGCTGCTGATTCCCAACTTTTTAAAGGCCTACGAACTGAACCGGATGGGCTTGCCCGCCAACAGCCAGAAAATTGTGGTGGTGGTGCAACTGTCGGGTGGTAACGATGGCCTGAACACCATTGTGCCGTTCCAAAACGACATTTATTACCGTGAACGCCCAACCATTGCCATTCGGCCCTCTACCGTGCTGAAACTGACCGACGAACTGGGCCTGAACCCGGCACTTGAACCACTTCGCGCCCTTTACGACGATGGCCAGATGACGCTGATCAACAACGTTGGCTACCCCAACCCCGACCGTTCGCACTTCCGCTCGATGGACATCTGGCACACGGCGAGCGACTCAAACCAATATCTCAGCACGGGTTGGGTGGGTCGTTATCTGGATGCTCAGTGCGCGGGTAAACCAGCCAACCGGAAGGGTGTTGCTTATCGCGCCCTCGAAGTAGACGACACGCTGAGTTTGTCGATGAAAGGGGCCGAAATTAATGGACTGGCTGTGCTGGACCCCAAAAAACTCTTCAACCAGACGCGGGGTGAAC
>JAJAYX010000772.1 GCA_026785985.1 Rudanella sp.
ACGAGTCAGTTGCCGATTGATTTGATTATCAACGAAATGCTGAACGTCGGGTTGATGCTCGAAGACCTTAAACACCTCGAAAAACTCGATGATCGGGCCGTTCTTTTGCAGCTCCCCCTGGAGCAACGCCACCTTAAACATAATGTCCGCGACGATGTCGTGACCTACATGCTTACCTGGGCGAACCTGCTGGAAGAGGAGTTGTTGGAGCGGATTCGGCTGCCAAAGGATATCTTTCTGGCGGAGTTGGTTCAATAAAACGCATCTTCGATGTGCTTCACTTTCATTTCGCCCCCGGTGCGGACAATGGCCACAATGTCGAAGCGGACATCGTGTTGCCAGTCTTTGGCGAAAATGTAATGTTCGGCGGCTTTTTTTAACAAACGCACTTTGGTGTAGGACACAAACTCCTCAGGGTTGCCAAAGGCGGTGCTGCTTCGGGCTTTTACTTCCACAAAAATTATCATTTTTCCCTTTTGGGCAATCAGGTCAATCTCGGCATGTTGGTAGCGGTAATTCCGCTCCAGCACCTGGTAGCCGTTGGCCTGTAAATAGTGCATGGCCTCTTCTTCGCCCTGCTTTCCAAAATCGTTGTGTTCTGCCATTGCGGTGGGTATCCCAAACGTAGTTCCCGAACGTCTGCCGGGGTTTTGGCGTTATGCAGGTAAAGCAATTACAATTCGCGTGAATAAGCAAGTACAGGTACAACATTGGGGACTCATTGATTATCAGAGGGCCTGGGATGAACAGGAACGGGTTTTTGCTCAGACAGTTGCCCAGAAGGTAGCCAACCGGAGCTAAACGCCGATGAGCAGGTTTCTACGCCCAATTACCTGTTCTTTTGCGAACATCCCCACGTTTATACGCTCGGTAAAAGCGGCCACGAAAGCAACCTGCTGGCCAACGACAATTTTCTGAAAACTATCGGGGCTACCTATTACCGCATCAACCGGGGGGGGGATATTACGTATCATGGCCCTGGTCAGTTAGTGGGCTACCCAATTCTGGATTTGGATAACTTTTTCACCGACATTCATCGCTATATGCGGTTATTGGAGGAGGCAATCATCCGAACCATAGGCGATTATGGCATTGTGGCGGGTAGGATTGAGGGGTTAACGGGCGTTTGGCTAGACCATATGACCCAGGAATCTCCGACGGTCGGACTGCCCCGTAAGATTTGTGCGTTAGGCGTGAAAGCGAGCCGTTGGGTAACGATGCATGGATTTGCACTGAACGTGAATACCGATCTGAGTTATTTTGGGCATATTGTGCCCTGTGGAATCACGGATAAAGCCGTAACCTCAATGGCGGCTGAGTTGGGGCATCCCGTTGATTTAACAACCGTTGCTAACCGCGTTCAATCGCATCTGGCAACGCTATTTGAGATGGAATTAATTAACGTACAAAAAAGACATTTTTGATAATAGAGTGTCCATTCACCAAAAAATGAGAAGTAAAAAACCAAAACAAAATGAATATAACCGACCAGAGGCCCCATCAGCGGGCGCGGTTCGTCCCAGCATAGCGCGGGCAGCCAGTGGTCGGGCAAGGGAGCAGGGAGTCCGGGGAAAAGAACCCCGATTAGGCAATACTGACTCTTTTATTGACGAATTGAAGGCCGATATAGCCGCCTTTTTTGAAATCAATACCGGGCCGTCGCACGGCGACTCGGCGTATGCGCAACAGCAGGTCATGGACCACTTTGGCGTTGGCGACCGCAAAACGAAACTGATTATTCACGGTCTCGTAGGCGAACTCACCGACGAAGGCCGTTTAACGCGCCTTGCCAATGGAACCTATCAGGCCAACGACGAAGCCATCACTACCCTCGGCACGGTTGAACACGTGAATGAAAAATTCGCGTATGTGACTCCCGAACGGGTTGTTGGCGTTTCCCGCGACCGCGATGACGATGTTTGGGTATCCGCCGATGATATGGGTGGAGCCATCGACGGCGATAAAGTCCGGCTCATGAAGTTCAGCGGAGGGATTCGTCGGTCAGGTCGCGGTCCGGCGATCCGGCGGCAGGAGGGTAAAATTGTCCAGATTGTGGATCGGGGCCGTACCGAGTTGGTGGGCACGATTGACGTTTGGGCCAAATATGCCTATGTACAGCCCGATCACAAACGCATTTACGAGGAAATTTATGTACCCGGCGACAAGATTGGTGGAGCCAAACAGGGCGAAAAAGTGATTGTTCGCCTAACGAAATACCCTGAAGACCTCAGCGGTAAAAACACGCTCGAGGGCGAGGTGATTACCGTGTTGGGCATGGCCGGGCAGAACAACACCGAAATGCACGCTATTTTGGCCGAATTCGGTTTGCCCAATGATTTCCCAACGGGTGTTGAAGCCGATGCAGAGCGCATTCCAACGGCTATCCCCAAATCCGAAATTGCCAAACGACGCGACTTCCGGTCTATCACAACCTTTACCATCGACCCCATCGACGCGAAAGATTTTGATGATGCCCTGTCGATTGAGTATTTAGACAATGGCAACTACGAAATTGGCGTCCACATCGCCGACGTGACGCACTATGTCCGGCCCGGTTCGGCGCTGGAAGACGAGGCTTATAAACGCGCTACCTCGGTTTATTTGGTGGATCGAGTGGTGCCGATGTTGCCTGAAAAACTGTCGAATGGTCTGTGTTCGCTGCGGCCCAACGAAGACAAACTGACGTTCTCGGCTGTGTTTGAACTAACGCCCGAAGCCAAAATCGTGAAGGAATGGTTTGGCCGCACGGTGATTCACTCCGACCGGCGATTTGCTTACGAAGAAGCCCAGGAAATTATGGACATGGGTGCGGGTGATTATGTGGAAGAACTCCGCCTGATGAACGGGCTTGCTCACAAACTCCGGGCCGAGCGTTTCCGCAACGGGGCCATCAATTTCGAGACCCCCGAAGTGAAGTTCCAGTTAGACGAAAACGGTATTCCCATTGCTGTGCGGCCCAAAATCCGCAAGGATGCCCACAAACTGATTGAGGAATTTATGCTGCTTGCCAACAAGTTAGTGGCCGAATTTGTGCATAATCAGGCCCGCAGAGGGCAGGAAAATACAATGGTTTATCGCGTTCACGAAGGCCCCGACGACGACAAGTTGCGGGTGTTTTCGGACTTTGCCAAGCGGCTTGGTTACAAGCTGAACGTGAGCGATCCCGACAACATTTCTGGCTCCATGAATGCGTTTATGGATCAGATTCAGGGTCGGCCCGAAGAGAATATGCTCCAGCAATTGGCCGTCAGAACAATGTCGAAAGCGCGGTATAGCACTGAGGATCTGGGTCACTTTGGCTTGTCCTTCCGGCGATATTCTCACTTCACCTCGCCCATTCGTCGCTACCCTGATA